>CBDUWS010000178.1:0-4550 GCA_965370985.1 uncultured bacterium | reverse complement strand
AACTAGCATTTCTACAGTCATGTCATTTCACCTTCATTCGCAGTCCAGTCGCCATGCGTGAAACCATCTGACCAGTCTTCGTCGGGAGCTGGTGGGGCCTTGCATTACGCACTCGAGCGTCAAAAAAGTCAGAATAGCAAGTTCTCTCATTAAGTGATTCTTTAAATAGTTCGACTAATAAGCCGGTTCGAATTGTCTCAGTGCGTTAATGACCGCTTTGGGTCGCAAGCAGACAGCCGATCGAAAGCTCTGTGATGACTCCTAACGAATTGCATCACCGAGTCGTCGCCAAGTGGCTGCGCACAGCCTCAATGCCGTCTTAAAATAAGGCCATGTAACACTATGGGCCATAGTGTTACATTTTTCAGGCTACCCAGACTGTGGTTGGTGGCTAAATTATTTCTATATCAAAACCTTACAAAATCACTATGCCTATTGGGTATGGACAAAAATGTAACTGTTCTCTAAGGGAAGTGTTACATTTTCAGTATTTTTTGTCATCTCATTTGTCCATCCGTTTTAACCAATTCCTTCATATCCCAAATCTTCCACTACGACCTAAACTTCTAGACCAACATTGGACCACAAGCACTAAATTAGCAACGACGCCTGCTGTCCAACCCAAGGGATGGACACTCCTATCATTCGTCGGGCCTTGTCTGAGCGCAGCAAGTTGTTCCGCTAAAATTAAAGGACTCATTGTCTCCGCAGTCTCCCCTGGCCTGGTGGTGTGCCGAGCAGTGCAGCCGACACCGGAGAAAAGGCGCGCAGTGTCTGAGCGTAGCGAGTTTGCGCGCCGCCGGGGTCGGCGAACCGCGCAGGGAACCCGAAGGGCCACACCACAGCCAAAATGGTTTTGGCTACTTTTGCCAAAACAAAAGTGGCTCGGCCGCCGGGGCGAAAACCGGCAACGCCAAAAAACAATTGAAACCGGGACAGTGGTCTCCCGACTTAATGTGCCTCGCGCCTCCCATTAAAGAGCAAGGGAGTTTTGAAATGTCTTGGTTGAAAGGAAATGCTCTACTAGCGGAACGCGCCTTGGCGGTAGAGACGCCAAAAAGTCGTCAGGCCAGCCCAGATCGGATGCCGTCGCTGCGCCGGAGTCAATTCAATTTTCACCCCGGAATGCCGCTCGATTTTCCAAATGAGATAGTCTGCCCCTCCTTGGAACGTAAACGCGGCTTTCATAAGGCGCAAAATCGATAATATCTTCCCTTGAATTTTTCGAACAGCCCATCCTATTCGATTTTTTGTGCAACCCCACCCCGAAGGATTCATACCATACAATGCCCTACCCTTCTCCTGAATGACCTGTACACCTGGAAAGTGCGTCGAAAAAGCAGCATGCGCTAAATGTTCATAATAGGCTTGATTACTTTCCCATAATATCTTGACTCGCCCTTTCGATTCGGCACGCAATTCCGCGCCGTAACTGAGAGTTAAACCTCGATTCCATACATCTTCTGCAAAAAATTGACGAGGCATCTGTGGTACCACCTTTTCCAAAAACGTTAACACAGCTCTTCCCAACCCTGAAATAATCCGTTGATTCATCTCTTGGGTGGAACCGGCCATCACAGCCGTCGGCTGCGCAAAGCGTCCCCAAAAATAAGAATGAAACCATTTTGGTGTGACACTTCGCTCAAAATCCTCCAAAGACAGCACCGCATATTTCATACGCACCATTCGCCCTCCTAGATCCACCTCCCCATAAAACACGTTGGGCGGAAGCCACCTATTGAGCAGAGCCAGCCAAGTAGACTGATAGACTGACGCATACTGATCCACGATGACATAACAATCCACCAACCCGTTTTGATCCGTCCCCGCTCGCAGGCAAGAGCCATATAATAAAATGCCTTGAACGGCCTGACCGTATTTCTGGGCCAGGAAATTTCCCGCAGCTTGAATTGAGTCAGGAATAGGTCGAACACTAGGTTGTCCGACTATCTCTTTGACTGTTGCGGAAACGTCCATACAAATTATTCAGGTCACAATCGTAGGAACGAAAGCTCGCCAGGAGAATCCAGTATCAGAGGTTCTTCATGATCGGAAGCAGTATACACCTCGCCATCCAGCACAAACCCGCTGTTGAAAGCTAAGCGAATTTCAGAGAGATTTTCACTGTTATAGCCATGGTTGGCAGTAGCCAAAGGATGAGAATTTCCACGAAGCAGGGCTGGCAAGACGCGCCACAAATAACGATACGGAAACCGCATGCTGGTATAGCGCAAAGGCCCAAACGTTTTACTCCAAAACGGCCTCATTCCTAAAAATAAGCGATTCAGAGTGGTCACCATCAACAATAAATACTCGTGCTGAAGAGGAGCTGATTCTCCAGCTGCGACACGCACAGTGATCGGATTCAACCCTTTTCGGGAACCGGCAGCTAACGCGAGTAAAAATTTCATCACAATCAGTCCTGCTCCCCATTCTCCCAACCGCCCTATCGACTGCTTGGTCTGGAGTCCAAGTTGTACGCCATGATAAATTACCCCTGCGCCGAAAAACATCCCATACAAGGGTTCTCGCTCCTCAGGAAAACGAATACGAAGAATCGGTCGCGTTTCGATGGAAAGGTTTGGAGTAGAGGATTGTGCTATCGCAAGAAATCGGTCAAGAGTATTCGACTCAAATTTCCCTAACCCCACATCTCCCGCAATCAAATTGGACGTCCCTGCCGGCAACACAGCCAAACGAGGCAGGGCTGAAAAGGGACGATGATAAAACAAGGCTCCTATGGTGGCTTGAATGGTCCCATCGCCTCCATTGACGACCAAACAACTCACCTGACCTTTGGCAAACGTCTTCAGAGCCTCCAGGATATTCGCAGGCGTATGGACCTCAGCACATTGCACTTCGGGATACCGGGAAAGAATTTTCTGAACAATGTCTGGCTTCCGCCTGTTACGACCGCTCAGCGGATTATGGAGAATTCCTACATGCATTTTAGACCCAGGAGCCTGTCCGAGATAAGCCGATTTCAAGCAATGGAAAAAATGGGATAAGGAAAATTCACATTGGGAGGTATGGGTAAAACATGAAGATATGTGCTATCTGTTTGTGACTTCATTTAATCGTTGCCGGAGGGTTGGTAAACACTCGTACCGCTAAGGAATCCCGGCCATGTATAGGATCGATTTCAGCCAACCAAGAGGTGAGGGAACCGGTCGTGGTTTTCTTCCACACCGACATCAGGAATCTGCCCATAAGAATAATGGTGGAGACCACCGTCCAAATGGCGACCGCTTCCAATCCTAAATCCGGCCGTCCTAGAACAGCACTGCTCGTTAACAGAATAAGGCAAGGATTCCGTCTGGCTGCTATTAATCTGAAATAGGAATCTACTGGTTTCCAACAAAATATCACAAACCCGCTCCACTGCCATTGAAAGATTCCTTCAATGATTCGCCCCACGATATAGCCGATCAAGATTGCGGCAAATGTTATCTCCAGCGTGACCCAAGACAATGCAGGCACAAAGGAGGAAAGACCAATTCCCCAAGCTATATACCACAGGGGAGGATGGATTAAATCAATGCCATGATCAAAAAGATTCCCCCATTTGGTAGAGGTCACGGTAACCCTGGCCAATTTCCCATCGACCGTGTCGAGAAAGGTCATAACCCAACTTAAAACCAGACCTTCGAGGAAATACCCATAGCTAAAGAGAATTCCCACAATAAAAACTAAAACCAAACTTGCTGATGTGACTTGATTAGGGCTAATACCTCGTAAAGCACACAGTCGAGTCGCCCACTTGGCGGGCATCGGCCAAAGAAATTTTGTCACCAGATCAGTGACCCCCTTATAGGATCCAGTAAATAATTGTGCCTCTAGATGCTCCCGATTATCCTCACGAATAGGCAGAACATAGGGATGGTCAGATTTTCGCAATTCGTTGGAAAAGGAAAGCGAAATATTCTCTAAATTTATAGCTTGAAGGTTTTGAATCTCAGAACATTCCCCATTCTGTATGCCTTGCCATATAGATGAGGCGTGAGAAGAATCCACATGAGCCGCAACTGGAATTTGCCGCAAGCCACCTCTAACATCTAACACACTATTCTTTTCTTTAGACAACCAAAGTAACACTCGATCATCAAACAAATAATCTCCTCTAACAATGAGGAGAGAACTCTCCGGTGGAAGATCTTGAATGTTTTCAAGAAAATTATTCACTCCAATTTTCTTGAATGCCCGTTGCAGTCGCGATCGGGATGTCAAATTCCATAATCGAATATCCACTTCATGACATAAGCACCAATATATACTCATTATTGCTCCCTACCGAATTTACTCAAATTCTCGCTCAGTGAAAATATTTTCTCCATAAAACGATAGTTGCTGCTGACAGCACCAGAAAAGGGGTAGCGGTTGTTATTAACGGAGAAGCTCCCATCAACAGACCTATAGGTTCTAAAATCTCCTTTAGGAGGAAATAGCCAAACCCTGCTAAGGCTCCCCAAAAAATCCTTTTTCCCATTGTGGCCCTTCTCAGGGGACCAAACACAGAAGGAAGGGCCACTAAAATCATGAGTCCGGTCGTC
>CBDUWS010000177.1:0-4554 GCA_965370985.1 uncultured bacterium | reverse complement strand
GTAGAGTCTCCCCTACCCGCTTTTCGGAGAATGTTCAATGGCAAGGATTAATGAACCTCTTTCAAATGCATTACCGCACTCTTGGCATGCTTGGTCCCCACTTCGGCATGACCTTTTTTGCCATGATCAATAGCCTCCATTAACTCATGCACACCTTCATCCAAATGAGGATTTTTCACCTCTTTTTGAGCAGCTTGGGCATGCGTCAACGCCTCTTGAGCATGCTCCACCAACGCATCGGCATGGCCCAATTCGCCATGTTCGACTGCACCTTCCGCATGAGCGATCGCTTCGGCTACATGAGGATTTACATCAGCCATGGCCACTGATCCCCACGTTCCTACGGTGAGTAATGCGAGCATGCTCAACAAGCCTATTCCTTTAATCAACGATCCAATACGCATTCCTGTCCTCCTTTATGAAAATAGTGAAAAATCCACGCACCTTGCGTTACGAGTACTTTATGTCATTCTTTCATGCTGTCTCAAGTAGATCAAGATGGTTTCGTCTGGGCGGGATTCGTCACCTTGTGTAATAGCTTGACGTCTTTCTCCGCCGGTGCAGCAAAATCCCGAGACCATTCCCACCACGAACCGGGATACGTTTTCACCCGGTCATATCCGACATACCGAAGCAAAGAGTACACCCAAGCAGCTCTGACGCCTCCAAGACAATAGGTAATAATTTCATGGTCTTCTCGCAGACCATGGTCTTCAAAGATATTTCTCACCTGTTCGGGAGGCTTGACGGTCGCATCTGACTGCAAAAACTGGTTCCAGGAAATATTGATGGCCGATGGAATATGCCCTGGCCGTGGCAAACCATCAATCTCCTTCCCGGCATATTCTTCAACGCTACGAGCATCCAGAATCACCGTATTAGGATGTTGCCCCTTCACCAATTTTTTTAACGCATCTTTATAGATAATGAGTTCGGGATGTGCGCTCACCGTAAAATCACCCGTTGGGGGTTTCACCATATCGTGTTCAAACCGCCGTTGTTCCGCGACCCATTTCACCCAGCCCCCATCCAAAATACGAACACTGGGATGCCCCAAATACTGCAGCATCCAAAACATCCGCCCTTCATCACCCCAATTATCGAACGGATTGGAATAAATCACCACATCACTAGCCTGGTTGATGCCCAATGCCCGAAGCCGCTGTTCCAACTGGGACAAATCCGGATTCAGCACCCCTTTGGACACGGCAGAAGGATCACTGTATTCATGCCAGGTACTATTTACCGCCCCAGGGATATGAGAGCTGTAGGCAGCAACCCCACGGACATCAATAAGCACTAAGTCTTCGCGCCCCAAATTTTGGGACAACGTTTCGGTATCAATAAACAAGTTTTGCGTCGCCATCATAACCCTCTATCCCTTTAATGAATGAAGTAAAGACATCCCTGTCGGTTTGTTAGAGGAACCGCTTGCAGAGGGCGGCGTACAGCCCACTCGCGGATCAATCTCTTGGTCATCTAACGCCACAGCCAACGTCGGACCTAATGGAAACTCTCGCTCATAAATCGTAAACACATACGGATCATCAGCGGTAAGACTGTAATCATCCTTCAGCATCTGATGTTGGTCATCCGTCAAAATATGATACCGAATTCGGGCCTGCACGCTCCACCCTTTTTCGCCTTCAGGCACTTCATACCCAAACGTATAATCCCGGCTGGCTAACGGCAACAGACGGTTATCATAAACCTCAACGATGACCGGTTGCCAGAGAATCCAACGCCCCATGGTATCGACTTGTTGATGCACCACAGTTCCCTGAGAATCACGCACAAAGAATTCGACCGTAAAGTGCCGATCAGGGTCCCCCGTCGGAATCTTATGCCCCGCTCCAGCATTAATCAGAGTGAGTGTCAGGGTCACATCGTCACCCGGTTGCGGTGCTGGAGGATCAGCCTGGACCTGCACCGCCACCGCCTGCTTAATCATATCGGGGTCATGTCCGCCACGCCAGAGATGTCGACGACCAAATCGGATAGGACTCCCCTTCGCCACGGGCCGCAGCACGTCCGGCATATGACAATTCTGACAAATAAGCCCCTTCTCCTTCATGAAAAACTCCCCTTCATACTCGTTGAATGTCCCGCAGGGACCAGCGGCATAAAACTGCGTGGGACCGGAGACCACGCTATGGCAGCGATAACAGACTTGTGTGGTGCGGAAAGAAGGATCGAATTGTGTGGGATGGGGGGCCACGGAGTCATCATAAGGACCGAGAATCTTCCCATCTCGAACATGACAAGCCGCACAGGTGACTCCTTCCTGTTGATACTCCGGATCGTACCGATAATTGGGAATTTCAAACGCCTTCTCCACACGTCCACGTGGAATATCTTGAACGAGGGTGGGCTGCTGATTTTCCAAGGGCGTATGGCAATTTAAACACACCCAAATATTCTTATCCTTTTTCCAATACGCCTGGAAAAACGGATCATGAAACGCTTGGGCATGAATGCTCGACTTCCATTCTTGATAAATTTCTTCATGACATTGTCCACATTCTTCGGCTTTCAAACTCTGCAGCCCGACCGGAACCTGCTGGTAGGGAATGGCATGAGCATAATCCTCACGCAAACCAAAAATCACAACCGGCCGCACCTCAGTGTAAAAAATATAGACTCCGATCCCCACCAACAAAATGAGAAAGAACCAGATTCGCACATGCCAGGAGCGTTTGGTTTTCATGTCATTTCATTAAGGGTCGGTAAAGAAATAAGTGGTACATTGATACATCCTATCTTCAGGCCATCTTTGGTCGATCTTCAATCAAAAAACCCTCAAAATAGCACAACTATTCCTCCTGTTTCTCTCATTCAGATCGACCAAATCTGACCTCAATCTCAGCGTCTGAATATACCATTTATTTCTTTACGGACCCTAACTGTCCAGTAGAGTCTGAAGATGCTGATCAACCGATCCAGCCAGCGCTTGCAGATGATACCCGCCCTCTAAACAGGCCAGAATTCGGCTACTTGAAAAATTCTTCGCAATGGATGCGACCATGCTCGTTAATTCCCCATACCCTTCCTCCGTCAGGTCCATACTCGCGAGAGGATCATCTCGATGAGCATCAAATCCCGCTGAAATCACAACGAATTCCGGCTGAAAGGTGTCGGCGGCTGGAACAAGGACCTTTTGAAACACTTCTCGATACTCGTCATCTCCCTGTCCCCCTGAAAGCGGGACATTGATGGTCAATCCCTTCCCTCTGCCTTCACCAGTCTCCATGGCCCCTCCCGTTCCGGGATAATAGGGAAATTGGTGCGTGCTAAAAAATAAGACAGAGGGGTCATCATAAAAGGCATGTTGGGTGCCGTTCCCATGATGCACGTCCCAATCCACAATGAGCACACGTTTCAAGCCATAGTGTTGCTGAATATACCGTGCCGCAATAGCCACTGTATTGAAAAAACAAAACCCCATCGCCCGATCAGCCTCCGCATGATGTCCAGGAGGACGTACGGCGCAAAAGGCTTGATCAATGTCGCCATTCATGATGGCATCGACGGCGGCAAGCGCTCCGCCTGTCGCCAGATAGGCCGCATCCAATGTGCCTGGCGACATCGACGTATCAGGATCCAGAGAAGCATAGCCTTTCGCAGGAGAACGGCGTTCAAGGCTCTCGATATATGAGGCGCGGTGGATGAGTTCAATCCATTGCCGCTCGGCCCGTCGCGGCGTGACCTGATGCAGTCGAGACCACGTGCCCGACGATTGTAATTGAGCGCAAATCGCTCGAAGCCGGTCAGGAGATTCAGGGTGACCAGGACCCATTTCATGGCCCAAATACTTTGGATCATACACAAAGCCTACGCGTCCCATTATTAATTGTTCTCAGACTGAAAGAGAAAAACTTGTACGGGGGAGAAAATCAACGAATGCCCGATTCTATTTGACTCATCTCAGGAAGGAAAATCGTAGCGAATCCTACCATAGCCTCCTATCTTAGACAACGCATCAAGACACATGATAGGCTTCTCGCTCTTAACCGCAGTAAACATCATTGCCGCACGAAAATCATTTGCTATGGCCAATCCTAAAATAGAACAATTTAAAAAGATTTTACAATTAGATCCCAAGGACGAAACCCTCTGGTTCGGGTTAGGGAAAGCCTATATGAGTGACAAAAATTGGGCTGAAGCAATTCCCGCTTTAGAGCAATGCATTCAGGTCAGACCCAATTATTCTGCGGCGTACTTTGCGCTGGCACAATCCCTTGAGCAAGAGAAAAACTTTGAGAAATGCCGATCCATTTGTGCAGAAGGCATCACGGTTGCGACCACCAATGGCGACCTGCTCGTGATCAAAAATCTAGAAGAACTCAACAACTCCCTTCCCTCCTGATCCATTTTAATTTCAATGTAGGAAGCACCTATAATTAGGGGTCAGACTCGACTTTCTAAAGCAATACCTGATATGCTCATGTCTTACAAAATGCCCCACTGTATAAGGAACAATGATGGCACGATTACCACGTTTTTTTGTCCCCAGCGTCCCCCTCCACATCATTCAAAGAGGAAACAATCGTGGAA
>CBDUWS010000176.1:0-4560 GCA_965370985.1 uncultured bacterium | reverse complement strand
ATTCAGGGGAAGGATCTGATATCAAATCTTCCTAACCCCCATTTTCCAAAGAGAGAATTTCAATGGTTACCCCATAGAAAACTATGGGGAATAGCAAGTTCAATTATTCAATTTTGGCCTTAGCTGCAGCTCTTTTCACCGCTTCTATACCTTTTTTCATCCCTTGTGGGGAGGCATAGGATTGGCTAGTCCCAATCACTTTCGAGTTACGTGCGACCAGATTAAAAAACGATTTACCAGCTTTGTTTTTCTTCGCTACATAACAGGCCGCATCCGAGGCATGATCCCGCACTGACTGGATAGCCCGCCGAGCTGAGGACCGTAACTCGTATGCCTGACTCGAAAGAATGATTTCCCCACTTTGCACTTTGAGACGAAAATAAAATTTGCCATTCTTCCCTGCAAAGACTTCGAACCGACTTGTGGTGCTTGCCATTTGAAACCCCCTTGTTGGTGATGAAAAAATTCCGGAGCCTTTCCCCTGCTCCCTCTCAAAAACCCACTATTAAATAGTCGACCCTCATGAATCGTTGCCTGAGCGCGGTGCCATAAGATTCACACCCACCAGGCTCTATTGTTCCTTGCTTCGTTTCACCATGATAGGTTCATTCGCAGATGAGATGACTTCCTTAATATAGTTCTTAGGAATGGTCTTGCAGGAGAGTGGTTCCTAGAAATTGAAGGTGACGGAAATAGGCGTTGGCGGTTTCTGATACATTCTCCACCACTTCGTCGAGTTCGGCAAGACAGTCGCGCAAAATCTCGACGCGTTTTTCATCTAAATGGTGTTCTTCAAAGAAATACGTCACACACCCTCCAATGACGGTATCTAAGGTCATCAATTGTCCCTCCTCACTTCCAAGATCGCCCGGCCAATCCGCAGCTTGATGCCCCTGCCACACTTCGTCAAATTTTGCTCTGTCGGAATCAGTCATTGTGAAGCCAGGAAATAGTTAGTAGTAAAAAGTAAGCAGTAAAGATAACCTTTTCTTAACACCTTACGCCAATTTTCTAACTTCTCCCTTTTCCCTCTTTATATTTTCCTTGTTACTAGTCGCGGCCCCAATTCATCGCATCTAATAAGAGAATCGAGAGCGTACACAATCCCAAGCCCCACATCCTATAGTCGACTGGCTCACGCTCCAAACACCATTTCACAATACGTAACCGCCATAGATCAGAGCCTGCATACAAAAAGATGCCCTTGGCCACCATACTGAGGCCCACGAATATCCAAAGCGGCTGATAATCAATGCCTTGCGTGCTCACCAAAAGTACCAGGCCTAATAACCCGGCCAGGCCTCCCCATTTCAAAAACCCTGGCGCGACAATGAGGGATTGGCGCAACGTCGCAATCATGCGTTCTGGAGCCACAATGAGTGCTATGCCATCCGCCATCCACAAGCCGGCAATAAAAAACAGGACGATGATGCCCATTGCTGATTCCAGGGTTACAAATATCGATGTGCGGTAACCGCGCCGTTGTCATCCATGTCATAGAACAGCGGGGCGCCAGTCGGAATATTCAATTCTAGAACCGCTTCTCGAGATAAGTCCTCTAAACGCATGACCAGAGATCGTAAGCTATTGCCATGCGCAACTACCAAAACTGTCTTATTGGCTAATAGCTCCGGGCGAATTTGGCTCTCGTAATAGGGAAGCACCCGCTCAGCGGTATCTTTGAGACTTTCTCCACCTGGTGGCGGCACATCAAAACTACGCCGCCAAATCTTGACTTGTTCGTCCCCAAACTTTTTGGCTGTTTCAGCTTTATTTAAGCCCTGGAGCTCGCCATACATCCGCTCATTTAATGCTTTATCTTCTTTAATGGGTATTCCGGTTTGACCAATTTCTTCCAACACGATCCGCAATGTGTTCTGCGCCCGTATCAGCACTGAGGTAAAGGCACAATCGAATCGAAACGCCTGGAGTTTCTGCCCAGCCTCACGTGCCTCCTCTTCACCCTTGGGAGACAACGGGACATCCACCCATCCGGTAAACCGATTTTCCAGATTCCACTGAGATTCGCCGTGACGTAATAACACCAGTTTCGACATCGCCTCTCCTCCTTCCCCCTACTGAATATTCTCAACCCCTATCTGTTTTTCTCAACTGCTGAACCGGGAATACTTGCATTGACATTCAACGCATCGTACCATGGCCGAAGGCTTCCGGCTTGATTCACGCACCATGACTTCTGATTCCATCAAATGGCAACAATTCGCCCATTGGTGGACCGCCTTGGCCCAGCGCCATCACGTCGCCGACCGCACGGAACAATTCTTTCATCACGGCCTCGGCCCAGAGCGTGCCTTGGATCGCGCTGCGCAGGAAGGCGGCGACCTGGACTATATTCTATTCACCCTCATTCGCCATTGGATTCCTCCAGTCCTTCCACCTGAAGGGAAAGAACGGACGACAAAGCACGATTCCGATTATTGGTTAGAATCGGAACGCATTTTAAAAGCCGCCGTGACTCGACTTCGAGAACTCAAACCCGTGATTGATATGCTCACCTCGCCCAATCCCCTGAATGCCTCCCCTTCCACACCATCATCACCAGGGCCACAAGTGGAAGTCGAATTAGCCAATATGGTTGAAGGGATTGCGGAAGTGGTCGGCAGCTATGGCGGGCCGGACTATACTTCCATTGTGAAGAATTTTGACCCCATTCCTCTTCGCCAGACCCAACCGTTTAAACATAACAAAAAACATAGTGCAGAATTATGGGTGGTCTTCTTGTTACGAGAACATTTTCGAAATCTGGGGTTGGGAAAAGACCGAACATGGAAATTGATTTTCGAATTAGTTGCCGCCGCGAATATTTTTCAAGCGGACGAACAACTTTCAACTCCGGAATCACTGAAGTCATGGTGGACAAAAAATTGGCCTCGAACCTACACCCTCTTGACTGAAAAGCATGGAAATGAGGACGCCAAACACACGGCCTATCAATCCGACTATGAATGGTTTCAAGCCTGGTTCACCTGGCAGACCACCACAGCCACGCAGCCTATTCCATCATCCAGCTAAAAAGCCCTTACTGGCTTTTAAAAAAATTTAGGCGTGGGCCGTTCTTCTAAACCCTCAAGGAGATCTTCCTCAGGAACTCCCTGAGAGATCGCCGAGACCAAAAGACCTATCATAAAAACATGCAATGCCGCGCCGAGCCACAACACATACGGTTGCACTCCCCCTTCCTCTCGAACCTGGTTCGCACGGGCCGTGGCATCCATGTTGGGAATCGACATGATTCGCTGCACCTTGTCTTTGACATGCCAAAAATAGAGGTAGTTGGCACTCCCCCCCGCTAAAACCCTAGAGACAATCCCTACCGTCATATCCCCCGTGATAAAAATCGCCAGAGCCGGAGCCACGGCATAGAGCAACGCAAACATATACATCTTCCGGTAGAGAAACCACAGGAAGGAATCAAAGAAGGCAGCGGGCCAGTTCCAACTTAAGGCAAAGCGTGGACCATCCGGAGTCTCAATGTTGGAAAATTTTTCCTTGTAATACAAAAAGGCCGGACGCCACGTCCACCACGTTTTCAATGAGAACTGAAGCGATTTACTCGGCCCAATAAAGGTTTCCCATAATTGAAACGACGTCGGAGTTGACTGAGATTGGGAAGGGTCTGGGTCTTGGGAGTTTTGGACAAGAGCTTGCCCGCATTGGGCACAAAAATTTGCATCGTTAGGATTATCCTGTGAGCAGGAAGGGCACGCAGACATAGTAGTCGTTTATAGCATCCCCGCTATATTCAAACAAGATCGGCGGCAATTCCCAACGTAGGGAATGGCTTGAATTTCTATCACCTTTTCAAATAACTATGGCTTGGGCCAGAAGATGGCTTGTTAATAATCGTACGGCTGAATGGTTCCACCGGCTCGATATTCTTCATCCAGTTTGTCATAGACCCGCCGCTTCAACTCGACTAATGAAATAGGCAGGTCTACCGTTCCCTGACAATCCCAAGAGACGCCACAGTGTCGACATTGCGCAGGAACCTCCATTGAATTCTTGGACCGACCCCGTCCGCCCCACCTTTTCAAACAAACAGGACAAAATGGGCCTTGGAGCACGGAAACGATTAGGGAATCCTCGATATCTTCAACCCTACTGATTCCCAGATGGGCCCAAAGAGCATCGCTAAGTGTTAAGCGAAGACCGAAACGGACAATGGATCGTGGCCGCTGAAAGCTAGCGGTTTCTGAATACTTTTTAGAACCTTCAGACATTTCCAGTTGAGTCAACCGGCGATCGATCTCTTTCGAAACATATTGCAGTTGGGTGGAAAATTTGACAGTCGCTTCCAAACTGGTCAATCTGGTCTCCGACTGCTGCTTCAAGTGCTGAAGATGTTCCTGCATCACTCTCACATCGTCTCGACTTGTTACTCCCAAGGCTGATCGAAGACGGTGACGAATCCTGTCACAGGAGGGTTTTAAGGATCTTCCATCTCTCCACCAGACCCAAAGGGCATATGCCAACGCAAGGGCAACGACCCCTGAAACAATGGGCATCAATTCCATTTCACACCACACCAAGTTAAGAGGG
>CBDUWS010000175.1:0-4578 GCA_965370985.1 uncultured bacterium | reverse complement strand
ATCCCACCTTCAGGCCAGCTTGGGCCGATCTTCACTCGCACAATCCTCAGCGTAGGCCTTGCTACGCCTGCGGTTGTGCTCCATCAGAGCGACCCAAGCTGGCCCAAATTTTGGCGTGAATTCTGGGAAGTTATTGTTTCGCGAACCCTAAGGCCGAAAACGCTGGCGATTGTTAGAGTTCTGGGACTTTAGGTTGTTTGCGGTTGGGTTGAGGGCGCGAGGTATTTCAGCGCCAAGCGATGGACGTGAGTAATCTCTTCAAAACTTCCCAGTTTCGTATGAAAGAAGCTAGCGATTTGGGGAATGCCTGCCATGATATGATCCAAAATTGGTCCCCAATCTTCCGGTTGAACAGTCAAGCGACCTTGGCTTTTTTCACGGACAGTGGCAAGCGCTGCTTCGGTGTGAGGAGTCATCCAAATATCCGCAATCAAACCGGATAGCGAGACGACATCCACGAGCGATTGAAAATCTGGCGGTGTTTCAAATAATTCTGGCGTATGGCTATAAAGGATAGCGACTTGAAATTCTTCGGGTAATTGCCATTGTTGTGCCAGCCAGGCGCCGACTTGCGAATGGTCAACGCCTAGATGTTCCAGCTCAAGCCGATATAAATCGGCATGACCCTCCAGTGTATGTCCCTGTAAAGCCATGAGTTCATCAGACGCCACTTCGTTTAATGCCAATATCCCGATATCTTGCAGGAGAGCGGCGAGGAACATAATTTCCGTATCGGCATGGGCAAAGTGTTTCCCCATTGCACGAGCGGCCATACTGGCAAAAATGGACCGCCGCCAAAATTGCACATGGTCAATTGCTGATGTGGATTTGTCTTTCATGTCTTTAATGAGACGATAAAAACAGAAGGAAAGCGCCAAGTTGGCAATGGAGGAAAATCCGAGTAGGTTCACGCCCTGTAAGACAGTGGTGACTTTGTGGCGAGCTCCTCCATAATAGGCGGAGTTGGCCATGAACAAGATTTGCGCTGCCATCCCTGGATCTTGAGAAATCATATCAGCGAGTGTCGAGGCTGCAGTTTCCTCATCTTGGCACATTTTGAGAATTTTTGATGCCAACGGAGACAAAATCGGGAGAGACTTGCAAGCTTTAACCTTCTCAAAAATCGTTCCTGTTTCTTCACTTTTCTCCAAATCTAGTGGAAGTGTCAGTTGCATGAAGACGTCCTAGGTAATGGGGTAATTCAAATTTCGTCGAGGCCAAATCTCTTGTCTCTTCCGTGGTCTTCTCTCTTTTTTCGGTTAAAACAGACGTAAGCTTAATAGGGATCTTGAGGACTTTTTTGGAAAGATCGGAAAGCCCCAGCACCTCTGAGCCCAATTTTTCTGGGGATCCTTTGAAAAATCCAGTCTTTACCTGGTGCGGATAGTTGTCAGTTACGGGGTGAGAATAAGTATTCGATACCTAAACGGAAGGTGAGGGGTGGGCCGGGGAACCCTCGAAATTCTTCATACGACACGTTTGTGAGGTTTTCCAAGGCGGCATACCACTGCCAGGCTTGAACGGGGCGATAGGTTAGCGTAGCGTCGACTTTGGTATATCCCTCGACACGTGTGGTCTGAGTCGGTATTTGGAAATCCAGCCTTGAGCTCACGAATGTCACTCGGCTGCTGAGGCTCACCTTTGGAAACACTTGGAAATTCATCCCCAACCCACCACGCCATTTTGGGCGATTTCTTAGGGAGTCTCCGGTTTCGGTGACTCGTGTGGTTAAGTAGGTGAGGTTCGCTTGGAATGAAACAGGAGCTTTTGGAGAAAGTTTCAAAAAGAATTCCCACCCTTTTGTGATGGCTTTATCCAGGTTGGTGAGTTGAAACATGCCTTGGTTGAGGAGGTCCGGGTCCAGATCAATAAGCTTTTTAAAGCGATTGTGAAAATATTCGATTGTGGCGGTCAATTCGTTGTTGGGTGTGTGAAATTCCAGGCCGAGATCCCAACCGGTACTGGTTTCCGGTTTCAAATCAGGATTGCCGATGATAGGATCCCCAAGGCTGGCTAAGCCAGGGAGTTTGAATCCTTTACCGTAGCCTCCACGAATGTGCAACAAAGGAAGTAGTTGATACTTCGTACCAAACCGGGGACTGACTCTTGGTTGAACATTCTCTGAGAGATCTAGGCGAGCGCCGGCGTTCAAGGTCAGTTTTTCCCAGGCGGTTGAGGTCAGTTCGATGAAGGTTCCGCCGAATGTTCGGTGCAGGGAAAAATCCAACGGTTCATCGGAACGGCCCCCGAAGGAGCTGAGGTCTTGTGTGCCATCGCGTTTCCCTTGTTCGTGGGTGACTTGTCCGCCAAGTGAGAACGTCCATCGAGGTGTGATGGCCCAGGTTTCCGTGAGTCGTCCTTGAAAACGGTCATAGCGTGTGTCGAAGGTTGCAGGTGGGAGTTGAAACACCATGGGAGATACAAGAATCCCTGGATGTTCAATGTCTTGAACCCGTCTCGAGGCACTGAAGAACAGTTGATGCTGCCAGGCAGCAGAGCTGTGTAGAGATGCCGTGAATCCCGTCAGAAACTCTTGAGTGTCTCGTTTTTCGGTTTTCTGAAGTAATGCGAGTTTGGAGCCACCGCTTCCTTCAGGGAAATTGCGCACGGCCGAATCGGTGTATTGTCCTGTCCAGCGGATGTTCCAATTGGGATCGGTGTCTAGGGAAACGTTCCATCCCACGGCAGTTTGAGAAAATCGGTCGTCCTCGACCTGTTCTCCATTTTTAGCATGAGAAAGGGAAAAATTGGTAAAAAATGGCCCAAGTGATCCCCCTGCTTGGACAAGCCCCTTCAGGTAATCAAAACGACCTCCTTCGCCAAGTAGTCGAAGATAAGAAGTTGTGTTTGCTGATTGGGTGATCAGATTAATGGCACCGGCCATGGCCTCTGACCCATAATAGGCCGATAGGGGGCCTCGAACGATTTCCACACGTTCGATTTGGTCAATAGGGATAGTTGACAGGTCAACCGATCCTCCTCGTTGATTGGTTGAGTCATTCAAGGGAATGCCATCCAACATGATCAGGGTGAAATTGGGATCTGCCCCTCGCAAATATAGCGAACTGATTCCAGCTCGCCCTCCCATTTCATCGATATGTAAGCCAGGAACCTGTTGAAGGACGCTGGGAATACGATTCGGCTGGAGCGGCGCGTACTGCTCGCGTTCTATTACTGTAAGGCTTTGAGTGGAGTGAGAGAGTCGGGTAGGATTGGCGGTTCCTGTCACAAGGATTGGGTCGAGCATGGTGACGGCGGTTTCTTCAGCATGAACGAGGCCCATACTGAAACGGTCTACTTCTAAAGTCAAAGAGAAGAAAAAAGATAATATTATGAATGGCTTATTGTAGAATGCCATTGAGGTTCAAAATGCTAGAACGATATTTCCTTCGATGAAACGGTCGTGTGAGTGTGCCGTGAATAGAACCGGGGACTTTGGACTTCAACTACTCAACTAATCATTTACTCTCTCAAACGAAAGCCATTCATGCCTAAACGCGAATTTGGTACGAAACCGTTCGTGACTTCTGCAATGCCACCAGGCGTATTGCATTTAGTCGCGAATGAGGGGGCGGAACGATTTAGCTATTATGGCATGCGGGCCATTCTAGTCGTCTTTATGACAGGGATGATACTCAGCCCACAGGGAGAATTTGATCCCATGGGCGAGGCTGAGGCAAAAACCTATTTTCATATCTTTGCTTCGGCCGTGTATTTTTTTCCGTTTGTGGGGGCTATGTTGGCGGATGCCTGGTGGGGAAAATATCAAACGATCATTTGGTTGTCGTTAGTCTATTGCGGTGGGCACCTCGCGTTGGCCCTGGATCATACTCGAGTGGGCTTGCTCGTTGGACTAACCTTGATTGCGATCGGCTCCGGAGGAATTAAACCTTGTGTGTCTGCCAATCTTGGAGATCAGTTTGGTCCGATGAATCGGCATCTGCTCTCCAAGGCCTTTTCATGGTTCTATTTTGCCATCAACGTTGGTGCATTTTGTTCGATGATGCTCACCCCGATATTGCTCGAACACTATGGGCCTAGTGTCGCCTTTGGTGTACCGGGGATCCTCATGTTTTTGGCGACCATTATTTTCTGGGCTGGTCGGCATCAGTATGCGCATATTCCACCTGATAAGTCTGGCGTCATTCAAGCATTGAAAAGTCCGGCGGCATGGCGAGCCATTCTCAAATTATCTGGAATTTACTTATTTGTGGCATTTTTTTGGTCGCTCTTCGATCAAACCTCCTCCGCATGGGTGCTCCAAGCGCAGCATATGGACCGCAATTGGATGGGGATTGAATGGTTGCCTTCGCAAATTCAGGCGATCAATCCGATCTTAATTCTCTTATTCATTCCCTTATTCGTGTATGTGATCTATCCCCTGTTGGGTCGATGCATGGAATTGACGGCGTTACGGAAAATGTCGATTGGATTTTTTGTGACGGTAGGGGCTTTTATGATTTCGGCCTATATCGAACAGCTCATTGTCCAAGGGCATACTCCACCGATTGCCTGGCAGCTGTTGGCTTTTGTCGTCATGACTGCAGCAGAGGTGATGGTCTCGATTACGTGTTTGGA
>CBDUWS010000174.1:0-4582 GCA_965370985.1 uncultured bacterium | reverse complement strand
CATGACTATTCACAGTCATGACTGGGGCACCTTTTACGGAGATATCAAGGCCGGGAATTTTCAGATGTATAGCCTTGCATGGGTCGGTCTCAAAACTCCGGATATCTTTCGACATGCATTTCACAGTCAATCTGTCCCTCCTCTCGGTGTCAATCGCGGGCATTACAATGATCCCTTGACTGATGATCTCATTGCAGAAGCGGAACGCACATCTGGAGCCACCCAACAACAGAGAATCTATCAATCACTACAAGCGCGCCTATTGGAAACCCTCCCTTATGTACCCCTTTGGTATGAAGATAATGTTGCTCTATCAACCACGGCCATACGGGGTTATACACTCAAAACAGATGGAAATTTCGATGGCCTGTTGCACATTCAGTGGGCAACATCGTCAAGAATCCAACCCCAAATAGCCAGGCAAACAGATTCATGATTTTTGCTTTGCCTATTTTTCATATATCTATCGCTGACTCAGCACCATCACCTTCTGGACTATGTCACATTTCATTCTGACGAGAATCATCAGTGCGCTAGTCGGGTTACTTGGTGTGGTCAGCCTCGTGTTTTTTCTGATTCACATGATTCCGGGCGACCCCATTGATGTCATGCTGGGCGAGTCAGCCCTCGCCGCTGATCGAGAAGCCTTACGTCAGGGGTTAGGGTTGCACCTGCCACTCTATGAACAATGGTGGAATTATCTCACCGCGCTGGCCCAAGCCGACTTTGGCCATTCCTTATTTTCCGGTCGCCCCATCGTCGATCTCCTGCTTGAACGCATTCCTGCCACACTGCATCTCAGCATCATCGCCTTGATCGTCGCCATCATCATTGCGCTGCCACTTGGTCTGTTGGCCGCCACCCGCCAACATTCGATATACGACTACGGCAGCATGGGCTTCGCGTTATTCGGCATGTCCATCCCCAATTTCTGGATGGGGCCGTTAATGATTTTAGTGGGCGCCTTGTGGCTAGGCTGGTTTCCCGTTAGTGGGCGAGAAGGCTGGAATGCCGTGGTTCTACCAGCATTGACGCTGGGAACAGCCATGGCCGCCATCCTCGCCAGAATGATTCGGAGCAGTCTCTTAGAGATTTTAGGGGAAGACTTTCTCAGAACAGCCCGTGCCAAAGGCCTCTCATCCCTACAAGCCATTTTCATCCATGCTCTCCCAAACGCGCTCTTACCCATCCTGACCCTCTTGGGACTTCAGCTTGGCGGTTTACTGGGTGGCGCGGTTATCACGGAAACCGTGTTTGCCTGGCCCGGCTTAGGACTCCTCATGATCGAAGCCATTCAACAACGCGATTATCCTGTTGTGCAGGCAGCCGTGCTCTGCATCAGCGTGACCTACATCTTCGTCAATCTCTTGACTGACCTGCTCTATGCATGGCTCGACCCACGCATCAATTGGCAAAGCCCATCATGATACGTCTGTGGCTCCCACTCGGCATTATCGGTATTTGGGGAACGATGGCATTAGTAAGCCCGGTGCTTCCCCTCACACCCAACACGATTGACCTCACCCACATTCTGGTTGGGCCCGGACATGATCACTGGCTAGGCTTTGATGAACTCGGTCGACCCATCGCAGACCGCTTGATAACAGGGGCGAGAACATCTTTTCTTGTTTCGCTTAGCGTGGTGGCCTTGGGCGTCCTCATCGGCGGGATTTTAGGAATCTCTAGCGGATACTTCAGTGGATGGGTCGATCAGATCTTCGTTCGAATTGTAGACATCATGCTGGCTTTCCCCGGCCTGCTCTTGGCCATTGCTTTAGCCGGAGCACTGGGACCGGGAATTGAAAATGTGGTTTTTGCTTTAGTCATCGTAGGATGGGTGGGTTATGCCCGCTTAGCTCGCGGACAGGTGTTGGCCCTCAAACACGCCGATCACATTGTCGCTGCCCAAGCGATGGGGGCCTCACCCTGGCGCATCATGGGGCGACATCTGCTTCCCCTCATCACCGCCCCACTGATTATTGAAGCCAGCTTTGGTATCGCCAGCGCAATCATCGCCGAAGCCGGACTGTCATTTTTGGGATTAGGCGTTCAGCCACCTGAAGCCTCGTGGGGCAGCATGATCCGTGATGGTACGCGCTATATGCTGGTCGCGCCGCACCTCGTCTTGATTCCTGGCCTGATGCTTATGGCCGTCGTCCTAGCCGCCAACCTTCTGGGTGACTGGCTCCGCGATTGGCTGGATGTAAAAGAACCGAAAAAGATGAAGTAATGGTATGACGTCTTACTCAGGGGATCAAGAAACAAACAATGTATTTCGATTACAGAAACCCAGGCTTATTCAACAGCGACTTTCTGGGTCGTTCCGCTGGATTCACGAAACGAAATGTCTCGGATAAATCCGGAATAGGAAGGATGCTGTCCATTGTTCCAGGAATTTAGAGAAAGTTCGATTGGAAATTCCTGGCCATTTTTTCGTAAACCATGAAGTGAGAGGGTTGTCCCCAATACCCGAGCTTCCCCGGTGGCCTGAAGTCGCTCCATGCCTTTGATATGGGCTTCCCGATATCGAGTGGGCATGATGAGAGTAATCGGCTGCCCAAAAATTTCTTCGGCGATATACCCAAACATCGATTCAGCTGCAGGATTCCAGGACATAATTCGGCCTTGATGGTTGGCTAACACAATGGCATCTTGTGCCGTATGAAAGACGGCTTGAAAGCGTCTTTCACTTTCCTGCAAGGCATGATGAGCTTGTTCAATTTTTTTAGCTAGCTTTTGAGCCTTGATGGCATGACGAATCGCCGTCTTGATTGCTTGGCGGTTAATCGGTTTGTGTAGGTAATCAAAGGCGCCTTGTTCCTCAAGTGGCCCAATCACAGAATCAAGTGTCGTACAGCCTGTCAGGATAATAATGGGAAGCCCGGGAACTAAATTCGCCATCTTTTGAAGAACGAGCAGACCATCTATGTCGGGAAGTCGAATGTCCAAAATTACTGCATCATAGGAGCTTTCTTTCACTCGTTCCAATGCTTCTGTTCCGGTTGTGGCCACATCAATTTGGTATCCTTCCCCTTCGAGAAAATCCTGTAACGTAAGAACAATGTCAGGTTCATCGTCGACCAGCAGAATGGTGGATGAGGATTTTGGGGAAAAAGATTTCACCATTGATTCTCCTCCTAGGTGGGTGGAAAATTTCATTCTCACATCTGGCAAAAGATAATGTACAAAAAAGCTCTGCGGATAGAATATATTAGACAGCAAGCCCTGTACCAAGACCTAAACGTTTCAATTCAATGGGGACGTAAGTCTTTGGTAGCCAATCCATTATCTTTGGAAAATGAAAAGGGATTAGCCATCGCGAACAGCCTGAAACAGTTTGCAAAGGATCAAATGGTATCTCTTTGGATACAGCTATTTATCCAAAAAGATACATACTCTCGAGTACAGGACCGTTGAATTCCATCGCGTCCGGAAGGACTAAGGAAAAACCATTGGAAGATACGGTCATTCTTTAACCAAAGGTAATTTAAAAATTTGAAGGGTTTATGAACAGTCTGACATTACAGATTAGGCGTTCGGATTTAGGAGGAAGAGTCGAATTAAATTCGAGTCTGACCCCTATTATTAGGGACGGATTCAAGTTCCAAGTGCAACAAATAATCTATCTGAGAATTCCAAGAGGCTTGAGGATTTTTTGAAGCTCAGAGGTTGCAGGGTCAGTTTTCTGATACATTTAAAAAGGCGGTTGCATCTATGGAATACGCAACCGCCTTTTTTATCAAGCAACCACCCCTTTAACTATTACCCAAGCGAATCAGGGGGTTTCTTCTTTTTCAATTGGTAGTGGGAAAGAGATGATGATCCCGCCCATCACATCTCCCAACTTAAAGTCCCGCTTGCTGCTCAGAATATGTCCATTGTGACAAGTCACACAGGCCTTAGAGGTGGCTCGATCCGCATAGATGGCTTTAAAGAACCGTTTGTCCCCTCTGGTGATAATCCCGCTATAGACCTCATCGGGATCCTCGGAAACCACTTTCAACCCGGCTTCCTCAAAAACGTTACTCGGCCCATTTTCCTCATAAATGGGCCACAGGCTAGCCAGACGATACCGAAGACCAGACCCACCCATTTCGACGACCCGTCCCGCCATTAAAAGCATTTGCGCCGGAAGAGGAAGAGCTTTCCGTTGTTTCCAAGCTTCGGCTGCCACCAACACCCGCTCTTCCTGCAATCGGTCGACTATATGAGTGGTATACAAGGCCCGATCCGCTGCAATAACCGCATGAATATAATTGGCCACAACTTCAGGTGAGAAGTCTACCTCCAACTCCTCCTCAGCAGCAGCAAAGGCTATCCCTATACACCCGAAGAAAATTACGGCACTCAAGACTGACCTGACAATGACACGCTTCGTGTTCATGACCGCCCCTCCTTTCGCTACTTCAGAGCCCGTGAAAAGACCTCGCGCCCGATCGAATCAGCTTTGGGAATCTCCTGCTCGATCCAAAATTTTCCCATAAACCTTCAGAGCCCCACAGGCACAAAAATGGCTTATATCCTTAATCTACGGAATTTGAAGTCTTTTCGACGGAATAATTACCTCTCCTTCTTTTAACAA
>CBDUWS010000173.1:0-4612 GCA_965370985.1 uncultured bacterium | reverse complement strand
ATTCTTCTTCCAAGCGCGCCAACAAGGGGATCATCTGAATCAGATCTCCCATCCGGGTAATGTTGATAATTAAGACTTGCTTCATAGAAAGTCGCGTTTTTCCTGGCGGTATTCGTCCATCATCAGAATCAGCAATTCTTCCCGGTTCAGCTTGGCCTCAGGACCTTTCTGGCGAATGGTCCTTGCAACATCTACAAGCTCCACCCGATCGTTTTTTGGAAACGGTTTCAGAAGCGGAACCAATTCGGGACACTCACGGCTGCGTGCCAGCAAAGATTCAGCCTGACGCTCACCTTGCAGGATGGCCCCAATCCGATCCGGACAAGCCAGGCCCATGGTACTTAACAGCGTTTGCATACGATGGGCATAGGTATGAGACAAGGCCACTTGCTTTTTGGATTGTTCAGCCATTTCCCGACGTTGCTCTGGTTCATGTAGATACTTTCTTACGACGGGCACCAATTCTTCTGGGGACTTCACGAGCCCCATCATTGATTCATCAAATAACTCAGGCAATAACGTGCGATGGTCAATCACCTGAAAGGCACCACAACTCGCCAGTTCGAAAGTCCGTGGATTCACACTATCACCATCGGGATCAAAGCCCTGGTTGGTATACGAATGGAGATTCACATTCACAGCTGTGGCGTTGAAAATTTTCACGCTGGTTGGCGTATCAATTCGTGCACCATTTCTCTGAAGTACCGTTTCTAACACTCCCGCGTGCTCCCATTCATTGCCCCACAACTTAAAAATCCACTCTTGTCCCAACAAGGCTGGCAAGATTTCTCGTCGATTGCGATAGCCGGCTCCAAGAAAAGAGACATCTGCCCCCAACTCCTGCCGTTCCTGGTCAGTTAAGGCGACAGCCTGATGAATGGTCGGATCGGCTGCTAGCGGCAAATAGAAAACTTGCGAAGCTCCCGCGTTCTTAAAAGCTTCCAAACAAGCGGCTTGCTGCATGACAAACCAAAAGTCGTAGCCCCCAATCATCTGTTGCCAATAGGTCAAATGGCGGAAATTCTCCATAAACCACATGGCCGTCAAGACTTTTTTGCGACGCATTTGTTCCAGCACAGCCATCGACAAGGGCGCCTGGGACATGGCAAGAACAAAATCTGGAGGATCTTCCGCGACATGGGCCAGACTAATAACCCCTAACGTGTCACTAAACCGTTGCTGCACCGTTAGGCGAAGCCGATCATCACGGATCGTCTCCAAATTCCGATAACCAGGGTAATGAAGGCTATGGTCAACCCAACTCACTCGGTGACCCAAGGATTCCAAAGCTCTCACCACATAACTAGTGATAGGGAGGGAGCCTCCATAAATCGGACCGATTACCATGATATGCAAGGTCCCGCTGACTCGCTTTGCTAACTGTTCACGAAGAAGGGAACGAAAGGTATCAAACGAGTCCTGATGGAGGCTCAACGCGGGTTCATAGGTAAGAAGTCGAACACGTTGATCCTGTTGAACTACCTGCAAGGCCATCTTTTCAGGAGTACCACACACCCATCTCACTCGGTCTCCCCATCCATCCAAAGATCGAACCAACAACCCATCGACAAGTTCCGATACATCCGGAACCACAACCATGATGGAATATTCTTGCGGCAACTTCTCTCGCAAAGCTTCCACGTGATACAACAATCCCAAACCCAACACGACCAGGGTCTCTCCTGACTGACAGTCTTTGGCTTGATGTTCAGCCCATCGCTCAGCTTCACGAATAGGATCATAGGCACTATGGAGGAATCGATTCTTCACCATTGCCGTCGGCACACCCGACTTGGCCGACTGAATTGATAACGTCCCTCCTGAGGATTCCGAAACCTGCGCCGCAAGCGCCGGATCTTGCCGCCGTAGAATTTCAACATTACGCTGAAACAGATTCATGATGATTATCCTGCTATCATTTCTCGAGGCATCAAGAACGCATCTTGATGAGACCCCAGGGCTGACAAGCGTTCCCATGTCTCTTTTCGCTGCAACACCATGTCGTCTGATTTTCCCTCATTCGTATAAAACACGCCCCATTCATCGCGATGACTGGTCCACAGATTCCATTCCGATGAACATTCCCCGACCCGCTCGTCTAGCATAAGTTGAATCGTTTCCATGACAGGCCATGAATAAGGAAGTTCCTGTTTCTGGCGCAAACCTTGTACTTCCATATTTTTGAAAATTGCACTGTTCCGGTGCTGCCAAACATAATGCCCCACGCCATATGGTCCGGTTTCGTGCACGCGGGCTCGAGAAAAATACCAGCCAATAGCTCGAGCACCACATGCGACCCCAAGATGCAAGGGACCAGTATCCGATCCAATCACCCACTGACACCGATTGAACACTTGTGCCAATTGAGGCAAAGTCGTCCTCCCCACGCAGTTAAGGATACGAGACAGGTATAGAGGAGAAAATTGATCCTCCAATGCCAAAGCCGCTTCTCGTTCCCCAGCCCCTCCAATGAGAACACACAGACAATGGGGGAGATGGTGAACACAGGCTTCAATCAATCGGCGCCACGTCGCAAGGGGAACACGGCGATCGACGTCTCCAGCCCCAAGCACAATTCCGATTCTGACCAATGAAGAGTCGTTCGCTATCTGTACAAGATCAGACGGCAACCCACTATCACAAGCTTGAATGGTTGGGACCACCACCGGTGGCTTCACGCCACTTAACCCACAAAAGGCATCGGCCAAATGAATGCGATTGTTACCACGCTCACGAGCCACCTTTTGCAAATATCCCACCCATGGCGGACAGCTCGGATTCAAGGGGCCCTGATACCCTGCCCCAATCACTCGTTCACTTAACACGTGGGACGCCAAAATACTTCGAGGATGATTATTCAAGTTATAGGCCAGGGAATAATCGGGAAATGCCAAATCAGTCAGGTACCGCCCTGCCGCTTCCAATTGTTGCTCGCCATCTGGGTTCGACATAGCAGAAAAAGAATGCCATTTCTCCCCTTCCCAGGGATAAACACCATGAATACCTGGGAAAAGTTGCCCCAGCGGTACTAACGGTGCCGCACACAAAAGATCTAACTGTTGTTCTGGGAAATGAGTATGTAGGGAAGTAATAACTGGGAGGGATTGGATGGCATCACCCAATCGCGCTAACTGTAGGATCAGAGCTTGAGACATCGTCTGTTTTGACCCGGCAATAACTTCCTCCTAACGCGTCGACACCAAATTGTCTTGAGACTGCGCGGCATGCAACAGACCTTCTAAATCTTCCAATCCTTCATAGTCTGGCATCATGAGTCGCAGCCAAGTTAGCTGCTCCATAGCCTCTTGAGAATGTCCGGCCCGGAATTTCACTCCGGCCAACGCAAACCGCATAGCGCAATCTGCAGGATTCCGTTCAATGAATCGAGAGAGATGGATTGCGAGATCTTCCCATCGCTGCAACACCGTCCCAGCTTGTATCAAAGAACGCATAGCTTCAATGTCATCTGGATCCACAGACACCACTTGCTCAAATATACTCCATGCTTCGGCAGTCTCACCGAGTCCCATACATGCCATTCCCAACCCCATCCGGGCCCTTCTATTCGTCCCCTCAATGGCCAAAGACTCCTCAAATGCATGTTTCGCCTCAAAAAATTCCTGCCTCTGTATGGAAAGAATACCTTGTAATGACCATCCTTCTTCTCCTGGGGTGAAAACACGTTTCAATTCATCTAGATGTCTTTGTGCCTCATCAAGATTTCCCTTCTTGAGCATGGCACGGGCCAAGCTCAATCTCGCCTTGGGATGATCACCAATGGCGAGGAATTTCTCCCAAAATTGTACGGCTTCTTTCTCACAGTGCAATATTTCACAAACACTGCACACCCACTCAAGAATTCCAATATCAGATGGCCAACCTTCAACATCAGCCAATAGATCGTAAATCTTTTGACTATTAGGCATCTGTGACAATGGTTGGCATTCCTGTCCCAATAAAAGCTGTTGCAGGGCCACAACCCGCTGCCAGCCAGCAGAATGAGATATATCATTCAGGGGAACCAGACGAGACCATAATTTTTTTCCAGAAAAATATTGTTGAAATACGTATCCATCTTGATAGGCCACAAGATCTTCATCAACCAACCATTGATGTTCCCAGCGAGCCAATAACCGTCTTGCATTTGCATCGTCATTTGCATTTCTTCCTGGAGATTGGCTTTCTAAATGATACAAGCAACTCTTCGGCTGATACACCACCTTCTTTCCCATCTGACGAATTCTCAAACACAAGTCGACATCTTCAAATCCATTCACAAAACCTTCATCAAATCCTCCGACTTGTTCAAAGGTTTCTTTTCGCACTAACATACATGCAGCCGTCACGACCTGAAATTCTTGTCGTTTGTTCACAGCTGGCAAACTCTCAGGAACACCTTTATATAAGTGATACGGCATCTGTAATTGTCGTGAAAATACAACTCCCGCATGTTGAATTGTCTCATCAGGATAGAGAAGTTTGCTCCCTACCACCGCAACATCAGGGTCTTCTGCAACCTCATCGACTAGTGATTTGAGCCAGCCTTTCTTTGGAATAGTATCGTTGTTGAGGAATACGACATAGCGACTTCGTGCCGCATCCGCCCCCTGGT
>CBDUWS010000172.1:0-4650 GCA_965370985.1 uncultured bacterium | reverse complement strand
TTGGCGTCGAACTCTGCGGAGAATTTCCCCCACACCTGTTCGTCTTGTTTGGATGTGTGAACATGCAGCCGCAACCCATCAAACGTTTCTAAGATCGCGGACACCCCGGGTTCGACCGAAAAATCTACTTCAGCCTGTGGCTTCACATCTTCCAATGACAACTGAACCAGCGTACCCACCACATTATTCACATTAAATTGCGATGAGACCTTAAACCCTGTAGGAAGCGAGTCCAGGTGAAAATCTAAATCGTCCGGCTTCGCCTTTGACAGATGAAGTGTCTCTCCCTTTGGATGAGTCACCGTCACCTGACGGACGCGTTTGGTCGGGAGTGCGATCACTTCCTTGTCCAGCCATTCGCCCGGCATGGTTTCTATCGGCACATTGCCGATAACCAACCACGTCTGCGGATCGCCAGGTTTCCGCACATAAATATCACTCATTCGGGGATTGCCTTTAGCCGGACGTTGGTTCCCAACCACAAGTTTGGCAGCTGCAGGATTGTCGGTTGTCTTCACGGTCACTGTCTTCGATGTTGAGCCTTCCTGGTCCTTGTCCTGCAACCCTAGGCGTTCATACAACTCGGGATTCTTGGTCTTGGGTTCATGGATACGCAGATCCGCTAGCCCAACAAGCATCTTTTTGACTTTTTCCATATCGGCGCGATAGCCAGCTTTTTCTTTGACTCCCCAGGTCTGTTCCCCCCGCACCAACGTCATTGTCTGTTCCGTCGTTTCTATCACGACTTCATTGACGTCATTGACCACACTCATTAAATCGGGAAACAACAATTGTCCACTTTTTGGAAGACTCGTAGCAGGTTCTCGGTTGGCAAACACGGCGAACATAATACCGACGATGGTGATGACGGCCAACAGGCCTATTGTTTTGGACTTCATGCGGTTCCTTTGAATGTCTGTTTGATAATTGCGTTTTGCCTCAACAAATGCTTGGAGATGATCCGTTCTACGACGATTTTTTTCGAAGGCGCGAAGAACTGAACCATACCCCAGCAATGCCGATAAGCACAGGCACGAGACCGATATTGATGAACTTCACCCAACTTTCAACACTTTCAATATTTTTGCCCAGTTCATGTTGCACACTACGCAACTCCTTCCGCACTTGGACCAGATCTTGCCGGAACGCTCCCATGGCTTGTTGCTGCTCGGCGCTCATGATCATGACATTGCCTTCCGGCTTTTGACTTTGCATTTCCTGAAGCTTGCTTTCGGTGGCTTTGAGACGTTCTTGAAGAGCTTGTTCTTTCTGACGGAATTGCTGTTCCGCATCTTGTTGCAGCGCGCGTAACAACGTAAAGGGACGGGAATAGCCCGCCCGGCTTCTCACACTAATGAGATCATTGCTCCCCGTGAGATTATCCAACGCATTGGTCACGAAGGTCCCATTTCCCGATGTGGGAATGCCAATCCGTTGGCCAAAGAAGTTTTGCACCTTTGCCCAAAACTTATCCTGTAAGATATCGGTATCCGCCACCACGATCACATTGATCGGGTCCTTCGACTCGGCTACATGCGGTCGAGACGGTTTTTCGTCCGAATCGATAGGAGCCGCAGTGTTGGTGTCTCCGTCTTTTGTCGGCTCCTTGGGTTGACCATCTGGGAAGGCCGTCTTCACCTTTCCGGTCACTCGAACCGCGACCATCATTTTTTTGCCTTCTGGTTTGTAACTGCTCAGAATGGCTCCAAGATCCGGCATGAACGACAAACGTGAAGCATCGATTTTCATCGCAGCTTCATCAGATTGGACCAAGGGGATGAGTTCCGTTCCCACGTCTCCCTTTTGTTGAAGGATCCCGGCCGACGCCATAGTGATCGACGGCACTTGCGCCGTCACAATATCATCTTGACTAAAATGTTCCTGACGAAAATCAACCCACACCGGGTAATCCACCACTTGCATCCGCGCCTGTCGCTGGATTTGCACCTTCTTGGCCAAGGGCAAATCGCCCAACACTTTGCCCTTCACCATTTCCAATCCCCATGCCTCAAATAACTTGGGAAGATCAGAATTCCGTGGACCGCCCCCGCCTATGGGATTCATAGGATTACCTCCTCCACTGTCTGATTCAGCCAGCGGATCCACAAAAATCATGGCATGCCCACCATGTAACACAAACTGATCAATGGCATAGAGGATCGGATCACCTAGCGCTTTGGGATGCACGACCATCAGGACGCTAACGTCTTCAGGTATCGTGCTTGCGGTCGATTCAATATTTTTAATTTCAAACATTTGTTCAATGTGCGTCACAATCAACCAAGGTTGACTGCCCCCACGTTGCTGCATAACGGGCATGGCCCCCACCCCATCAATTGGCAGCGAGCTGAGCAACCCAAGGATTTTTTTCTTCGGATTGGCCAAGCCATGAATCATCTTCGTTAAATCGTATTCCAAAAACTCTTCCCGCTCCGGTTGGAAAAAGGGAATCACTTCCAGCTCATCTGTTGAACTGGTACCCGCCAAGCCAAAGTAAAATTGTGTGCTTCCGTTATCTAACGGAATACCCTGCAGACCATAGGCCACCGCGCGATCTTCTTCTTCGGAAAACGGTTCCGGGTCCATCACCTGCAATAACAATTGACCTCCAGCAATGTGTGCATATTCTTCCAACATTTCTTGGACTCGTGTGGCATACCCTTTTATCCCGGGCAACCCGGTCGCCAGTTTTTTGGAGAGATAAAACCTCAACGTGATCGGCTCCCCTAAATTGCGCAGTACATTTTTTGTGCCATCTGACAAGGTATACAACTTATGTTCGGTCAAGTCGAAACGGGCAGAACGTAAGGCAGCGTTACTCATCATATTGAACGCCCCAAACAATATGGCTGCGAGTGCAATGCCCGTTCCTGTCAACAATCGTTTATTCATATATCCCTCTTAGATTGACGAATTCCATTTGCCATTACCTTGACCTTCTCCTGCTCTATTCAGCTTTTTTCATGTCAATGACGGTGACCGTTGCAAATAACCAAAACACGATGAGTGATAAGAAAAACAAAATATCTCGCAAGTCCAACACCCCTTTGCTAATGGATTGAAAATGCGTCAAAAAGCTAAAGGAGCTGACCGCGCTGAGAATAAATTGCGGTGCCCATCCGCTAAAGATTTCCAAGACCAGCGGGAACCCGCTTAAGATGAATCCCAAACAAATCACCACGCTCACGACAAACGCGATGACTTGATTTTTCGTCAGCGCAGAAATACATGACCCGATAGCTAAAAACCCGCCTGCCATTAACAAACTTCCTATATAGCTAGCCAGGATCACACCATTATCCGGCTCTCCCAGTACATTCACTGTAATCCACATGGGGAAGGTCAAACCCAGCGCCACCCCTGTGAAACACCAAGCCGCCAAAAATTTTCCGACTACCGCCTCCCACATGGTCACCGGCAAGGTGAGCAAAAGTTCTATGGTTCCCGAACGCCGTTCTTCAGCCCACAGGCGCATCGCCAAGGCGGGAATGAGCACAAGATAGAGCCACGGATGAAAATCAAAAAACGGCACCAGATCGGCTTGCCCTCGAACAAAAAAGTTGCCCAAGTAAAATGTAAAGGCTCCACTCAGCATGAGAAAAATGACGATAAAAACCGCCGCAATGGGTGTGGCGAAATATCCCGCCAACTCCCGTTTACATATGACTCGAATGCGTTCCACAATGCCTCCTTGTTTTACCGAATCTGCGCTTGTGCTTATTACGATAGAGCTTGTTTCGATGTGGTTAAGAGACGAAAGACTTCATCCAATTGCCCGCGATCCAGATAGAGTTCACGAATTTCCCACCCTTGCTCCCTGGCATATTGCCCGATATCAGGGAGAATCCATTGCCCATCGTCCGGATAAATCCTGAACTGCACGAGACCTCCCTCTTTTCCCTGATCTTCGACTTTTTTGACCCCTTTCACCGTCATGAATCGTTCGTGAGCGATAGCCGGCTCCACACCACTAATAGTCACCAAGACAGTGTTATGCGTAGGCGCTTGTCCTTCTAATTCAGCTGGAGTGCCATCAAACACAACTCTGCCTTTGGCAATGATCATCGCACGAGAACAGACGGCATGGACTTCTTCCAAGATGTGCGTAGACAGGATAATGGCTTTTTCCTGAGCCATGGCCCGAATCAGCGTGCGGACTTCGTGTTTTTGGTTGGGATCCAACCCATCGGTCGGCTCGTCCAACACCAACACATCAGGGTCATGCAAAATGGCTTGAGCAAGACCGACGCGGCGTTTAAAGCCTTTCGAAAGTGTTTCAATGGGTTGGTCCAGCACCGATTGCAGGTTCACTTTTTCCATGGTCTCCAACACAGTCCGCTTGAGGGAATCTCCACGAAGGCCACGCATCTCTCCGATGAATGTCAAAAAGGAAGCCGGGGTCATATCTTGATACGCCGGCGCACCTTCGGGCAGATACCCAATGCGTTTTTTGGCGTCAAGGGCCTCATCCTGCACATCATGGCCACAGACCCGCACCGTCCCGCTTGTCGGTGTTAGAAACCCGGTAATCATTTTCATCGTTGTGGATTTCCCAGCCCCATTCGGTCCCAAAAAACCCAGCACTTCCCCCTTACCGATGGTAAACGACACGCCATCGACCGCGACGATCGAGCCAAATGTTTTGCGTAA
>CBDUWS010000171.1:0-4670 GCA_965370985.1 uncultured bacterium | reverse complement strand
TGGGGATTTTCGATAAGGGCACCCAGCGGTAATCGATACGCAAAGGCTTGCCTTGATCTTTGGCCTCTTCGATCCGTTGCTGCATCAGCGCGGTATCGGCCGGGTTCTCGGAAGACAATCGAGCCACCGCCATAAATGGGAGCGTTAGGATTTCAAAACCAAGAAACAGGGCCACCACGACCAACAAGAGTTTGAAGGGAATTTTTCGAATCCATCTGAACCGGCGAGTGCGAGCTTTGGGACGTTGTCCAATATTCCATAGTCGTCGATTGGAACGGATCTGCCCTCGTTGCCGTCGTCTGCTACTCACTCAAACTCTCCTGCTCCTTCTTCACCCATTTCGCCAAATGAGCTATGATGAACTATGAGAGAGCGGAAATTCTGTGTACTAAAGTGTTGTAACTGTCGGCTGAGCCTTCATCCTCACCCCAACCTTCGTCCCTCTTCGGAACGAAGCCCTCAAAGGGCGAGGGAGTTTTGAGAGATACCAGTTGAAAGTTACAGTACACGACCTCCGCCGCGAGGGTGCAATCATGCCTTCTTTTGTTCAGAGAAATCCAGAGCCATGATGAAAGCCATGTTGCTGGAACACGATGGCGATGTCACGACTAATCCTCTGAAGACTCGTGACCTCCCCCTTCCGAAACCTGGCACAGGACAGATACGCGTGAAAGTCCATGTGTGCGGAGTCTGCCGAACTGACTTACATGTCGTCGAGGGTGAACTTCCCGCATCAACTCGTCCTATCATTCCCGGACATGAAACAGTGGGCACCGTGGATCAGCTCGGACCAGGCGTCACGCAGCTCAAAGAAGGTGATCGTGTGGGAATCGCATGGCTACAGGCCACCTGCCAAACCTGTCAGTTCTGCCAAGCCGGACGGGAGAATTTGTGCGCACAAGCCCTGTTTACCGGCTATCATGTGAACGGCGGATATGCGGAGTATGCTCTGGTGTCTGAACGCTTTGCCTACCCCATTCCCGATATTTTCAGCGACGAGGAAGCGGCTCCGCTCTTATGTGCTGGTATTATCGGCTACCGTGCCTTGCGTCGCAGTCAGGTGCAACCCGGCCAACGATTAGGACTATACGGATTTGGGGCTTCAGCCCACATCACGATTCAAATTGCTCGTCATTGGGGTTGTGAAGTCTATGTCTGTTCGCTTCGTGAAGAACATCGCAATTTGGCTCGTCAACTGGGGGCCACATGGGTCGGTGAAGCCGCGGATATGCCACCCGAAACCCTCCATTCAGCCATTATGTTTGCTCCAGCCGGTGAACTTGTCCCTCCAGCCTTGCGAGCCCTGGAAAAAGGCGGGACACTGGCATTGGCTGGCATTTATATGACACCGATTCCGTCGTTGGATTATACCCTCGATCTGTTCCACGAACGCACACTCCAAAGTGTGACCGCCAACACCCGACAGGATGGACTGGATTTGCTCAAGGAAGCCGCGGCCATTCCTATTCGCACGCATACCACTTCGTTTCCTCTTGAACATGCTAATATTGCACTTCAAGAATTAAAAGCGGGGACCATCCAAGGTGCGGCTGTCCTCTCAGTCTCTTCTTAAATACGGCAATACAGCATCCATAAACCGGATTTTGGCTTCCACATTTAGACGCAAGAAACTTCGTTTTTTATCCGCCTAATACCGTACTATGATGACACTTGAAGAATCGTTTCTCGGCTTTCTCGTCGCCCTGGCTGCCGGAGCGTTGATTGGATTAGAGCGCCAACAAGACCTGGACTTCGAACGAAAATCAGGCATAGGGGGAGTACGGACCTTTCCCCTCATTGCTCTCGCTGGGGCCTTGTCTGCTTTTGTGTCACAAATTCTCGGAGTCTGGCCGATTGTGGCCACCTTACTTATCTTGGGCATCATATTGGCTATATCGTATAACCGCGAATGGAGCCGGAAAGATCATCCCGGCATCATTACTCCCCTAGCCGCCCTGATTACGTTTCTCCTTGGCGTCTTGGCCTTACTTCCAGGGTTTCCCCTCGATAGCCCTCACCGCTATCTCCTTATCGTCGGAAGCGCTGGAGTGGTCATGGCGCTGCTGTCATTAAAAGAGCGTCTCCACCAAGTTGTCCAACATCTTTCCGATGATGATATTTATGCCACCGCGAAATTCATCATTCTCGCTCTGGTGGTTCTCCCACTCCTACCGAATCGCACGTTCGGCCCTCTGAATGTCCTTAATCCCTTTCACACCGGTATTATGGTCATCCTCATAGCCGGCATAAGCTTTCTCGGCTATCTTTGTACACGGATCATCGGACCAAATAAAGGCCTCATCACCACAGGGATCTTGGGAGGCCTCGTGTCGTCAACTGCCGTGACCATGAGCATGGCGACACAAGCTCGAAACACACGACATCTGGCTCTGCCTGGAGCGCTGGCTATCCTTGCCGCATCCAGTACCATGTTCGTACGAATGCTTGTGATCATCGGGCTTCTTCAGCCCGAACTTTCCCTTATGCTTCTTGCACCCCTGGGCGGGATGGCCCTCAGTGGATATGTCATGAGTATGTTCCTTTACAAGAAAGCCCAACGCACCCCCATCGATAGTCCCGAGATCGTGCATCGTAATCCATTTGAATTACGGTCCGCCTTAGGATTTGGAATTCTCTATGCAGGAGTTTTATTGCTTTCTAAAGCCGCACAAACGTATCTAGGCGATCAGGGGCTTTATGCATCAAGTCTTGTGGCAGGTTCAACCGATGTGGATGCTATCACGTTATCGGTGATACGCTTAAATCAGGATGGCCTATCGGCTTGGACAGCGGCCACGGCAATCACCCTTTCGGCCATGACCAATACCCTGGTCAAAGCCTGTTTGGCAGGATGGTTTGGCGGAAAGGCCCTTATCACGTACGTCGCGCCCGGAATGCTCACCATACTGCTAGTCGGCAGTACAATTGTGCTCCTCTTCGGCTTTACGAACCCGTAACAAGGTTAACCTATTTTTCCCTTTGGCCATGCTTGGTGAGAACAATGACCAGATGCAGACAATCCTGCTGGTGCTTGTGGGCTCACAGGCTCATGGCCTGGCCACTGCGGAGAGCGACCAAGATTTCCGACGTGTGTATGTGATGCCAACAGAAAATATGTTTCATCTTGGCTTTAAATATCCTGGCACTCAGTGGACGAAAGCAGAAGGCGACGAAACCGCCTGGGAAGTAGGTCAATTTCTCATGCTCGCCACCCAATGCCATCCGCATATACTAGAAACCCTACTGGCTCCCGTCGTCACAGTCGATCAATGGGGCAACCAACTTCGCTCGCTATTTCCGGCAATATGGTCTCCAGACCAAGCCTTTGCAGCATTTACGAACTATGCTCGCAATCAACGCACCAAGTTTCTCGACCAGAAAGATGGGCGCCCGGCCAAATATGCCGCAGCCTATATTCGAGTGCTCTACAATTTACGCGAGCTTTTGGAATCCCATACCTTCACGATTCAAATTTCCTCGACATCCATAGGGCCCACTCTTGCCGAGATTAAAAACGGCACCATCGGCATTGGCAGAGTGATCGATCTTGGCGAGGACCTTTTGCAACAATGTGCCCACCATCTCAGGCAGTGCACCCATTCCCCGGATCACAGGCTTATTCAAGACTTTCTCACGACACTCCGAAAGGCTTTTCTTTTATAATATTTTCGGTCAATAGATTCCCCAGGGCTTACCAAAAATCCTTTCTGCTGCAGCTTAGCCCAAACCCGTGCCAACATTTTATTGTCAGGACTTAGAAGACCTCATTCACCTGTGGGTTAACCCAGGGCCTCTCACTTCGACCAAATAGACAATCTTCCTGAAACGTATACACCCTTTTCGTTATAATAGACCATAACGTTCCGCTCCTCGAAGGATAAATCATGGCCAAAACTTCGCAAGATTATTACAGCATTTTAGGCGTCCCCAAGACGGCCGATCAAAAAGAACTTAAAAAATCCTACCGGCGACTGGCGCGCAAATACCATCCCGACTTACACCCTGGTGAAAAGAAAGCCGCGATGGAAAAGAAATTCCAAGAACTTAACCAAGCCTATGAAGTGTTGGGCGATGAAACCTCTAGAAAAAAATACGACCAATACGGCCCGAATTGGAAAGAAGCCGAAGCGTATGAGCGCGCGCGACAACAAGCGGGAGGAGCTTATCCCGGAGGTCAACCGCATCCGGGATTTACACAGGGCGGTGGAGAAGATTTCAGTACCATCTTTGAAAACATGTTTGGGCGTGGGGCTCAACGGGAAGGGTCATCGTTTCGAAATTTTGCCATGGCCGGAGCCGACCTGGAAGCCGACCTGCCGATTTCCCTTCGAGAGGCGTTTACCGGTACCCGCCGTACCGTGACGCTGCCTGATGCCACTGGAACGCCCAGGCCCATTGAAGTACGAATCCCGGCCGGGGTCCGAAATGGCGAACGTCTCCGTGTGAAGGGGAAAGGCTCACCTGGTCGAGGAGGAGGCCCATCCGGCAATCTCTTCTTTCATGTGCACATCGCCCCGCATCCCGTGTTTCATCGAAAAAATGCCGATATTCTTGTGACCCTTCCATTGTGGCCATGGGAAGCCGTCTTAGGCACCGAAGTCCAAGTACCAACCTTATCAGGACCGGTTCGTCTCAAAATTCCCCCAGACAGTCAACCTCATCAACGCATG
>CBDUWS010000170.1:0-4681 GCA_965370985.1 uncultured bacterium | reverse complement strand
CGAACCGAATTCTAATTGGGAGAGAAATAATGATCCACCACGAACGCGTTAAACCCGATCATCACGCCTATCCACCCGATGAATGGAACATGGTTGAAAAAAAATTCAATCCCAAATTCTTGGCACAAATGGAAACCATCATGTCAACAGGAAATGGATATCTGGGCATGCGTGGATGTTTTGAGGAAGGCGGGCCAGCCGGTCAGGAAGGAACATTTATCAACGGCTTTTACGAAACCTGGCCCATCGTCTATGGGGAAGAAGCCTACGGTTATGCCAAGACCGGTCAAACGATTGTCGACGCCACGGACACGAAAATTATCAGGCTCTATGTAGACGATGAGCCCTTTTGGCTACCCAATGCAAATCTACTCAAATACGATCGTCGGCTGAATATGAGAGCCGGGATGCTTGAGCGAGAAATCTTGTGGGAAACGCCTTCAGGGAAGCAAGTGCTGATTAAGTCTCAGAGACTGGTCTCATTTCAGCATCGCCACCTGGCAGCCATCTCCTATGAAGTGACCGTTCAAAACGCTCACGCTCCGGTGGTGATTGCCTCACAAATGGTCACCACGCATCGGGAGAATTCTAAAGACGATAATGATCCTCGCAAGGCGAAAGCGTTCAAAGACAAAGTCCTTCACCCACTCATGAACCATGTTCAAGATCGTCGGGTGGTTCTCTGCCATTCCACGAAAAACAGCAAGATGATGCTTGGTTGTGGGATTGATCATATTTTGGAAACCGAATGTCCTCATGTGTATACAGGCGAAAGCTCCGAGGAATTTGGACAGGTTGTCTTTACCATCGAAGCACAACAGGGCCAATCCATTCACCTGACGAAGTTCATGTCGTATCACACGTCTCATACGGCTTCATTTGAGGAGATGAATGACCGGGTCGAACGTACTCTGGACCGTGCCGTCACCATGGGATTTGAATGCCTGCAGACTTGTCAGCAGGAGTACATGGACGAGTTCTGGCAAAAGAGTGACGTCCAGGTAACCGGTCTTAGCGAGTCCCGGGCAAAACGGTCAAACGTGGAGGTTCAACAGGCCATTCGCTTCAACCTCTTTCACATCCTTCAGGCGGCAGGCAGAGCCGATACGACCGGAGTTGCCGCAAAAGGGCTCACGGGGCAGGCCTATGAAGGACATTACTTTTGGGACACTGAAATTTACGTCATGCCTTTTCTCATATACACCAATCCACGAATGGCCAAAAACTTGCTGAGCTTCCGGTACCGCATGTTGGACAAGGCAAGAGCGCGCGCCAGAGAATTAAGCATAAATGGAGCCATGTTTGCGTGGAGGACAATTAATGGCGACGAAGCTTCTGCATACTATGCAGCGGGGACGGCCCAGTATCACATCAACGCCGACATCATGTATGCCCTGAAGAAGTATGTGAATGCGACGGGTGATGAAGAGTTTCTGAAAGAATATGGATCAGAAATGCTTGTTGAAACAGCTCGCTTGTGGGCTGATCTCGGGTTTTTCTCTGAGCGGAAAGGGGGCAAGTTTTGCATCAATGGGGTCACGGGACCCGATGAATATAATACCGTCGTGGACAATAACGTGTTTACCAACCTTATGGCGCAGGGCAACCTTCGATATGCAGTGGAAACGATGGAGTGGCTCCGGGAGAAAGATCCGGATGCATTCGCCATCCTTCAGAACAAAACACAGTTAGATCTTGCCGAGGTTGAAGAATGGAAAACCGCTGCAGACAACATGTATATCCCCGTCGATGAAAGGTTGGGTATTCATCCGCAGGACGATAGTTTCCTGGATAAAAAACGGTGGGACTTCGAGAATACTCCACCGGAAAAGTACCCGTTGCTTTTGGCTTTCCACCCCTTGACGATCTATCGGCACCAGGTCATCAAGCAAGCTGATGTTGTGTTGGCCATGTTTCTGCACGGTGAAAATTTCTCCCTGGAACAAAAAAAGCGCAATTTTGAATTTTACGACCCCTTAACGACAGGCGACTCCTCGCTGTCATCCTGTATTCAAAGCATCATTGCGATGGAAATTGGAGATTTTGAAAAAAGCACCTTTTATTCCCGAACGGCCCTGTTGATGGATCTTGCTGATGTGGGAGGAAACGTCAAGGATGGATGCCATATCGCATCAATGGGTGGCACCTGGATGGCCTTGGCCTACGGGTTTGGAGGGATGCGTGATTATGATGGCGTCTTGACGTTTCGACCCAGGAGACCACCGGATAGCATGGGAATCATGCGAATCCCGCTAACCATGCGTGGACAGAGAATCGTGGTGGACATCGATGCTACGGCGCGCACGGTGAAGTATTCCTTGCACGAAGGCGATGGACTCATGCTCCGTCATGAAGACGAAGAAATTCGCCTGACGGCAGATCAACCCATAGTGACACGTTCCCTGTCGGAAGATTCTTAAGTCTTCTCTGGATTTTGTAATCGAAGGGCAAATGATGTTCGTTTGACAAACCGACATGCGGATTCTTGTTTTAAATTGTGGAAGTTCTTCTCTAAAGTTTCGCCTCCTCGAAGTTGGGGAGAACCCTGAGGGCGTGAATCGAGTTCTGGTCAACGGTGTAGTCAAAGACATTGGTGGAACTGGTTCCCTTGAATTAAGCGCGGAAGGGAAAGCAAAATCGAAAACCAGCAAACCCGTTCCAGATCATGCCCAAGCCATCCAATGGATGTTTGAGGGCCTCGGCAAGTTATCCGGGGGAGAGGACCACACCTTGGGGCTCTCGCAAGTAGATGCTGTGGGGCACCGGGTAGTCCATGGCGGGGGAATATTTTCTGCCCCGACCTTGCTTGATGAGGCGGTTGAGAAGGAAATTGAAGGCTTAAGTGAATTGGCGCCCTTACATAATCCAGCTTGTCTGGCAGGGATTCGAGGCGCCCGAGGAATTCTGGGTAAAAAGGTCCCCATGGTGGCGGTATTCGATACGGCCTTTCACCAAACCATGCCGGCGGTAGCCAAAACGTACGCTCTCCCCTATGAACTCGTTTCTCGACATCGGATTCATCGATATGGGTTCCATGGCATTGCTCATACCTCGCTGGCCGAGGGGTACGCAGCGTTTACGGGGAAGTCACTCTCGGACACCCGGATCATTACCCTGCAATTAGGCAACGGATGTTCGGTGACGGCCATTGCCGGGGGAAAGTCCGTCGAAACCTCCATGGGGTTCACCCCGTTGGAAGGCTTGGTGATGGGTTCCCGATCCGGAGATGTCGACCCCTCTGTCGTGAGCTATCTTTCGGAGAAAGAACAGGTCAAAGCCTCAGAGGTCGAACTGTGGTTGAATGAAAAATCAGGACTCCTTGGTGTATCCGGCACAACAAACGATATGCGTGAATTACAAGAAGCGGCCACTGAGGGAAAGGATGAACGAGCGAAGCTGGCCATTGAGTTGTTCTGCTACCGGGCGAAGAAATATATCGGCGCCTACCTGGCTGTGCTAGGGGGAGCCGATGCCATCGTCTTTGGAGGTGGCATCGGCGAGAATTCGCCGGACGTTCGAGCCCGTATTTGTGATGGGATGGAGTGGTGTGGATTGCAGTTGGATGACGAGAGGAATAATAAGGCCGTTGGTCTCCAGCCGGGGCATGGCGCCAAGATCACCAGAGAAGGCTCCTCCCTCAACGCCTTTGTCGTCGCCGCTGATGAAGAAACCTGGATCGCCCGGGAGACCGTGCAGTGTTTAGAAGAGTTTCGAGTTTCGTAAGAGTTTCGAGTTTGGGGTTTCGAGTTGATTAAATTTCGAAAAACTTTCTTAAACCCGGAACTCCAAACTCGGAACTCGAAACTCTTTTTTAACTCGAAACTCGAAACCCGAAACTTTTTCTTACATTTTTTCTAAGGAGGCAACAATGGCAAATCCGTTATCCAAAAAAGAACTTGAACTAATCGATGCCTACTGGCGTGCGACCAATTACCTGTCCGTAGGGCAAATCTATCTCTACGACAACCCGTTACTGAAGAAGACCTTGACCAAGGAGCATATCAAACCGAGGCTTCTCGGCCACTGGGGTACAACCCCTGGTCTCAATTTCATCTATGTTCACATGAATCGGTTAATCAAAAAACACGACTTGAACATGATTTACATTACGGGACCTGGGCACGGTGGGCCTGGTCTGGTGGCGAATGCATACCTGGAGGGGACGTATAGCGAGGTTTATCCGAATATTTCACAGGATGAAGAAGGGTTGAAGCGCCTCTTCACCCAATTTTCCTTTCCCGGTGGTATTCCCAGTCACGTCGCTCCTGAAACTCCCGGATCGATCCACGAAGGTGGGGAGTTGGGCTATGCCGTCTCCCATGCCTATGGTGCGGCATTCGATAACCCCGATCTGATCGTGGCCTGCGTGGTCGGTGATGGCGAAGCGGAAACCGGTCCCCTAGCGACAAGCTGGCATTCTAACAAATTCTTGAATCCATTAACCGATGGAGTCGTCCTCCCCATTCTCCACCTCAACGGCTACAAAATTGCGAATCCCTGTATCCTGGCCAGAATCAGCCATGAAGAACTAGAGCACCTCTTTCGCGGGTATGGATATACCCCGTATTTCGTCGAGGGGCATGACCCCATGAAGATGCATCAACTCATGGCCGATACGCTCGACATCGTGACCAAAGAAATCCAAACCATTAAGGCGGATGCGCGAAAAAATGGGGGCAAG
>CBDUWS010000169.1:0-4730 GCA_965370985.1 uncultured bacterium | reverse complement strand
TTATCGAGCCGTCGTTACTCAAGAAAGAGCAGCGATGGGCCGTGCCTCTCTTTTTTCTGGGGTTGGGGTTTTTTCTGTTGGGACTGGTGTTCTGTAATTTAATTATTTTACCGCTGGTCATCGACTTTTTTGTCACCTTTGGCATGGATCGAGCCATTACACCGGAATTGGCTGTTGGGATGTATGTGGATTTCAATGTCAAGTTTCTTTTGGCCTTTGGCTTTGCCTTTGAAATTCCATTGGTTCTTTCATTGTTGGCGCGTGTGGGGATTCTCCAAGCTTCCATGTTGATTCAGTACCGTAAGCATGCAGCCATGGTGGCGTTAATTTTGTCAGCAGTCATTACGCCGGATGCCACGATGTTTACCATGTTGCTGATGGCGATCCCATTGATTGTGCTGTATGAGATCGGCATAGGGGGTGCCAAGTTTTTTGGGCGTGTTCGTAAGCCGGCGACTGATGACCAAAACGTTGAGGACTCTGATTCGGGTATCGCCGATGAGCCTAAGGGATCGTGAAAAGCGAGAGAATTGATAGGGAATTCATGCAGCCAAGACTCACGATCATGAGGGCGTCAGGATGTATTCTGGGAGTCAGTGCCTTGGTGCTTCTGGTTACGCTGGCAGCCTTTGCTGGAACGCGACCTCTTTCTTCCTCTGGGTATCCGACGTCCAATTTGCCCCTGATTCATCCTAATGACTCAGATCTATCAAGGCAGGGAGCTGCACCGAGCATTCAAACCCTTGTGGTGACCCCGGACGGAATTGTCTATGCCGGCTCGTTTGGTATGGGACTGTTTCGAAGCACAGATAAAGGGCAATCTTGGGACATGATCAATCGTGGACTGACAGACCCCTTTCTTTTGTGTCTCGCCGTTACCCCTGGGCACCATGTGTATGCTGGAACAATGCGGGGTGGGGTGTATCGCCTTTCATTAAAAGGGGAACAGTGGGAATCTATTAGTCAGGGACTCGAGGGGACGGAAGTCAAATCCTTTCTCGTTCATGAAAAAACGGTCTATGCAGGAACGGGCCAAGGAGTGTACAGATGGAATGAACCCGAACAGCGATGGATAAAAATCGGCGATGGCTTGGAACAGGTCTTGGTTCCGGGATTAGCCATGATGGATGATGGGCGCCTATTGGCTGCTACCTCCGGTAAGGGGCTTCACTATTTTCAATTTGAACAGACTGGTCAATCAAAGTGGGTTGATTCTCAATCGGTCTTTGTTGATCCACGTGAACGATTGCCCCATCGGTATCTTCGGGTGATTGCGGTCAATCACGCGCAACACATTTTTTTAGGGACTCAAGATGGTGGAATCTTTCGGAGTACTGATCGTGGAGTGTCTTGGTCGTCGCTGAGTCGGAATCTTCCCAATGATTCGATTCGAGGGATCGTCCCCATTGAGGCTGATGTCATTGTGGCAACGGGCGTGGGAATTTTTCGGTGGAAAGATGACCAGCAACAATGGCTTGAAAGGAATGAGGGGCTGACGAGCCTGGCCGTTCAACATTTGACGGTTGCCGATACAGGAGCGTGGTATGTGGGGACCAGCAGCGGAGCATTTCGGAGTGATGATGAGGGCGCACATTGGAAGAATATTAGCCAAGGTTTGGGTATGCAGATGGTGCCCAAGGGACCTTACGATTAAATATGGTTTAGAGGAAGGGGCGGAATGATGAGTGACGTGACGACGGGCGATCAGACGTGGGTGGTAATTGTTATTCATGTGGAAGGGGAGTCGTGGGGAGAAATTCAGTTAAAATTTTATCCTGACGTGGCCCCCAATCATGTGAAGAATATGGTGACCTTAGCCAAGAATACATTTTATGATGGAACCACATTTCATCGGGTGATTCCCGGGTTTATGATTCAGGGAGGCGATCCTAATAGCAAAGAGGCTGATCGGTCCCGCCACGGTACGGGTGGTCCCGGACATCACGTGAATGCCGAGTTTAGTCAACGGCCGCATTCACGCGGAACGCTATCTATGGCCCGGTCGCAAGATCCTAATAGTGCGGGCTCACAGTTTTTCATTTGTGTGGCCGATGCAAAATTTTTGGATGGGCAATATACCGCATTCGGGGAAGTGGTGAACGGTATGGAGCTTGTTGATCGCATTGTGAATGTGCAACGAGATGGCAATGATAACCCGCTCCAGCGCGTCGAAATGAAGCTGAGCGTTATTGAAGCCAATGCCTAAACGATGGGGCTATGGCCTTCTCTTAATTTTTTTTGCAGGGATTTTCCCCGGCTGCGCTTCCCCACCTTATTATTCTTATCTGGTTTATGAAAATCCTACCTCATTTGTTCGTTTAGAGGTTTCACCCTGGGTCGATATCGATCTCCCTCAAACGTGGAACGCTCATCCCGCAACGCTTTCTCGGCGACAAATGTATGAAGCCTTGCAAGGTCTTCGGGTGCGGGAGCATCGGCCTGCTCCAATCATATGGTTTAGTGGAATGGCTGAGATGGAACCCCTATTTCGCGAAGAAGAGATTGAGTTATTGTTACCAGGGTTATTGGAAGGGTTGGAACTGGCGGTTCCTCAGGAATTGGTCACATTTTATGTCAGTCATCCGGTTAATGCCACGAAACGAGAAGTGACGTCAGGGGGACTTTATGTCACCGGGGGACAGTTACATATTATCTTGAGTAATTGCCGAGTCATGTATGAGGTTCCTCCCGCGGGGTTGATCTACGATCGACGGTACCCGCTGTTTTCATTGAGCCCATCGGCGGTTGATATTCTCTATAAAGCTGATGAGGAAGAGTTGGTGTTCTCAAAAGAGGAAAGTCTCTTTGAGGAAATTCTTGGAGACGAGCGGAATGGCGAGATCGTTTTAGATCTATCCCGGCTGTCTATGATGAAAATGTAAAGTGGAACGGGAAAGAAGCGATGCGTGAAATGAAAAAGTCCCAATCATCCAACAAGGCTTCTGGGTCATCAACTCTTTTGCTTAAGGGAGGGCCGGTTGTAAACCGCTTGGCGGACCTACGGAAAAAACATGGCTTGTCTCAAGCTGAATTAGCCAAGCAAGTGGGTATCACCCGGCAAGCCGTCTATGCCATTGAAGCTAACCAATATCTGCCCAGTACTCAAATTGCCCTTCAATTGGCTGGTGTGTTGAATTGCCAAATAGAAGATATTTTTAGTCTTCAAGAACGTGAGGCAGTGGTTGATGCTGAACTGATTGGAGGGGCGTCGACTCAGAAGAAGCCCATGCGCGTGAAATTGGCGCAAGTTGGGTTGCGAATGTTAGCGCGACCGATGGCGGAACTTGGAGATATCTTGAATTTTGTGATGTCCGCTGATGGCCTGATCTTGGAAGATTCCAATAGCAAGCCTCGTAAAAAAAACTCGCATGTAGCCGTGAAATTATTGCATTCCCGTGAAGTCATTGAACAAAATATTGTGATTGCAGGTTGCGACCCGGCGTTATTTTTGGCAGGAGAACATGTCAGGAAAATCAATGCCCTCTCGGGTGTGACCAATTGGACCATGGGAAGTGTCAATGCTCTTAGGGCGCTTCAGCGCGGGGAAGTGCATATGGCTGGCTTGCATCTGGTCGATATGAAATCAGGACAAAGCAATATTCCCTATCTCAAGCGCCATGCACGGAATCGGGATTTGGTCGGGGTGCATTTTGCTTCGTGGGTGCAAGGCTTCCTTATTCAATCAGGAAATCCCAAGCGGATTCGTTCGGTTCAGGATTTGATAAAGCCAGGCGTTCGTCTTATCAATCGCGAAGCCGGAGCGGGGGCCAGGTTTTTTCTAGATGGGTTACTCGAAAAAGCTGGAATGACCGGAGAGAAAATCAAGGGCTACCATCATGAAGTCTCTTCTCATTTAGAGGTGGCTCGTCATATTCGAGATGGGATGGCCGATGTCGGCATTGGCGTCGAAACTGCGGCCCATTATTTCGGATTAGATTTTATTCCACTCCGAGAAGAGCGATATGATTTGATTATGCGAACCGATTTTTTGAAAACTCATTCTATGGCCTCAAAATTTCTGGATGCCGTGGTGAGCCAACCCTTCCGCCGAGAAATCGAAGCGCTCGGTGGGTACAACCTCAACGATGTCGGAAAAATCCTAGAATGGTAAAGAGGGAGTTTTACTCTTTGCCCTAACCCTACGCGTTCTCCGCCATCAATCATCTAACTAATTCCGTCATTCCCGACATTTTCAATCGGGAATCCATCTTGATTTTTCCCAGTCAACAAGTCTTGGTATGTGAAACACGCCGCACCTCTTCCAATTATCCTAAAAGCGCTCAACTGCGGTTTTTAGGATTATAGAATTTCGCCTTTCAATTAATACCTTCAGAACTCCCTTTCCCTTTCAGAGCTTCGTTCCGAAGAGGGATGAAGGGGGGGGTGAAGATCTTTTGGCGGTTAAAACACAATATGTAAATTTTTGTGTCTATGTGCGTGAATACATTGATGCATGTATGACCTTGTCAGTGATGTAAGAGTGAGGTATTCTGCTTGTATGTCGAGTGATCAGTTATTGACCCGCATTACTATTAATCCGCAGATTTGTCATGGGAAACCCTGCATTCGAGGATTACGCTATCCGGTTGAATGGCTGTTAGAGCTTATGAGCAGCGGAGCATCGACTGGGCAAATTTTGGCTGATTATCCTGATTTGGAAGAAGCCGATCTTCAGGCTGCCTGTGCCTTTGGAGCCCGCCTCAGTCGTGTTCAACGAATTGAACCGGTGG
>CBDUWS010000168.1:0-4732 GCA_965370985.1 uncultured bacterium | reverse complement strand
AGGGCCATTATTTGGGCATTAGGATATTCGTTTGGAAATTAAGATACCTCCTATTAAGAAAAAAGACTCCCGACCCCTTTTAAAAGGGGTCGGGAGTCTTTTTTTTGTCACGTACCTTTACAATCTTCATGTTCTCATGCAGCCCTGTCCGTACTCGCGTGCCTCATGTAATCAGCAGTGCCGATGGACTTTGCCTGTCTTACGTGGTTGCTTGTCCTCGCGTTTACGCGCTGTTGCGCTTCTACGCGCAAGCGCGAAGGCCCGAAAAGGGATTCAGCATGCTCAAGCAGGATATGAACTCTCAATTTCGTGCCTGCTTGTCGAAGGGCTCTCGGCCTTCGTAGCCGAGTCCTCCGCCGAAGGCTCCGTCCCCCGTAGGCAGAAGCTACTTCGATGGAGTAGACTGAGCCCGAGGTTATCTATTTACTCAGTAAGTTGTCAGAAAGGAGACAACACATGACCAGACGATTGGCTACACAATCCCCGGGCCAAGTGAGAGGCAATGGGTCGTGGACCTTGTTCATGGGGACATGGTTCATAACCATCTTGCTTATAGTCCCGGGGTTTTTGAACCTGGGTGTAGCGGTTGCTGCAACAGAGAAAGGGAATTTGGAGAAGCAGAAACACACGGTGCTGCGTCTGAGTCTGGAGGATGCTCTTGTCATCTTTCTTCGTCAAAACCAGGACCTCCTTATCGCCAAATATGGGATTGAGACAGCCAAAGCCAGAAAAATTACCGCTGGGCTGTTCCCCAATCCCGAACTCTTTATCGCGGGCTTCAGCGCGTTCACCCAAAAGTGTAACTTTAGTGATTGCCGGGGCATTATGCCCGAAATCAGTCAACTTTTTGAGGTGGCCGGCAAACGTGGGTTCCGCGTTGAAAGTGCTGAGTTTGGGACGCAGTCTGCGGAGGCGAGTTTCGAGGACACCCTTCGGCAACTCAGCTTCGCGGTGAAGGATACCTACTATCGAGTTCAGGTGGGCCGCCGACATTTGGAATTCGATGAAAAAACTCGCGATCGGCTAAAGAGAATTTCAGAGAAAATGGCTGGTCAATCGAATGGCATGAAGGATCAGGAAGACATTATCCGCATCCGAATTCAAGCCGTGAAGGCTGAGACTTGGGTGATCCAGGATATTCGGGATATCGGTGCAGCCAGCGCCCAACTTCGAATCTTACTGAGACTCCCGCCTGAAACAAAACTGGAGCTGACCACGGAACTACACTACCACCGGGTCGAACCTGATATTACTATCCTACGAACTCAAATAACCGATAACAGACCTGATATCCGCGCAAAGCGCCTGCTTTACTCCCAACGCCGGTCCGAGTTGAAGCTTGCCAATGCGATGCAGTATCCGGATGTGACTGTAGGTGTGGGGTTAATGGTCCAGGGACCAATGGGGCCCGATAACCAACAACAGTGGAACGCGACACTCGGTGTGCCGATACCGGTGTTTGACAGGAATCAGGGTGGGATGATGGCGGCGGCCACGGCAGTCCAAATGGCGCAAGCGGCCTTACAAAAGACCCTCAATGATGTTCATAATGAGGTGAACACGGCCTATCGCCAATTGCTTCACAGCCGTCGGTTAGTAGAAACCTATCGTGCCAGTGCATTGGATGCTGCTAAATCGTTGTTCCTCATGGTGGAGCAAGCCTACAAAAATGGGAAAACAACGAACCTGCATTTTCTTGATGCTGCCAGGACGGCTAGCGATATCCAGGAAGCATACCTCGACGCTCTCTACAATTATCAACATGATGTCCTTTTCCTCGAGAGTGCAGCCGGACAAACCATTAGCTGAGAATGATGGTGTGAAAAACGTTCCCTTCCCCTTGCGATTTAGTCAGGACGAAAAATGGGAGAAACGTCTGATCTTTCTGACTCCAAAGTGAAGCGTCTCCTTTTTTTCCTTTCCCTTTTTCTGTTCTGTTTCGAAGGGGTCATGAGAAACCCTTGTCAAAACAATTTGAGTATCTTCAGAATACACGACGGGCTGGAGAAATCGTCTATATGACCATTGCAGAATATCTTGTTAGAGGGATTTTTTTCTTTACCTCTATAGCACTTTTTTGGGTTTGTGTTGGTGCAAAAGCTTCGGCAGAAGAAAGGGAGACAAGAGAGGTGGAAAGGGAAGACCCTCTGAGGCTCCGTGAAGACCCTCTCCAAGAACTCTTTATCGCCACTGCTGTCTATCCACAGAGAAAAGGAGAATTACAAACCACATTTTTGCCAGAGTTTCGAAATGGCAGAAGTCGCGATCGGATCGACCTTCCTCTTTTTCTGGAATTGGGTGTGACTGATCAGTGGCAAGTTGAGGTGAAATGGCGGGCTTTTACCAAGCTTTTCAGCCCAACTGAGCAAGGAGTCGGGGATCTCAGCTTCGAGACCCAATACAGTTCAATTAACACTGCTGGTACCACCAATCATTTTGCCCTTGGGTTCAAATTTACCATTCCTCTTGGGGATGTCGACAAGGATCTGAGTGAAGGTTTCCTGAAATACGAACCGTTTTTTATTTTGGCGAGAGATTTCCCCGAGTTCTACGGGCTCCAACTTTTCAGCCAACAGGGCTTGAGCTTTGTCCAACGCGTCAAACATCGTGATGACTCGATGGATGATCCCCCTGCGGCGCATGAGTTTCTGTGGAATACAGGGTTTTTTGTTCCTTATCGAGACGTAATCTTCGTGATGGAATTCAACTGGTTGACCAATCAGTGGAATCATGATGGGGACCGTAATGAGCAATTCCTGACGCCGGGACTCATTTGGGCCCATCCTCTGGATGGTTGGCTGGGCTTGGGGATAGCAAATGGGCTGAATGATCAATCAGACCACCAAAGATTCATTCTGCAAATCGTCCAAGAATTTGATGTGTTCTAAAAAAAGGGGTCGGGAGTCTTTTATATCCCGCACCTTTACAGTGGTCCTGTTCTCATGCAGGCCTGTTCGTGCTCGCGTGCCTCATGTATTAGCAGTGCCGATGGACTTTGCCCTTTTTGCGTGGTTGCTTGGCTTTGTGTCCAGGCTGTGCGTCAAAATGCGCAATGGCGCTGCGCAAATCATTTAACAGCATATCAGCCAGGTCCCGGCTAAAGCCTTCACGGATGACGATGCGAAGCACCGCCAGGTCTTGAACCTTTGGTGGCATGGTATACGCGGGCATCTGCCAACCATGCTCACGGAGTTTGTCCGAAAGGTCAAAGACACTGTAGTTGGTCGATTGTTTCAGTGCGAAGGCGAAGACAGGAATCGTATCCCCACGGCTCAACAATTTGAATGGTCCCATGTGTTCAATTTCATGGGAGAGGTAGAGAGCGGTATCGCGCATAGTTTCCATGATCCGCGTGTATCCCGTTCGTCCGAGGCGGAGGAAGTTGTAGTATTGTCCGACGATCTGGTTGCCTGGACGCGAGAAGTTGAGCGTAAAGGTGGGCATATCCCCGCCAAGATAATTCACGTGAAAGACCAGGTCGTCCGGCAAATCTTCGTGTGAGCGCCAAACTATCCAGCCGACACCAGGGTAGACCAATCCGTATTTGTGTCCTGAGACATTGATCGACTTAACCAACGGTAGGCGGAAATCCCACTTCAACTTAGGATGCAGAAACGGCGCCACAAATCCGCCGCTCGCCGCGTCGATATGCATGGGGATATCGTGGCCGGTCTTGGCGTTGTGTTGAACCAAGGCTGCATGAATCTCCTCGACGGGTTCAAACTCACCGGTGTAGGTCACCCCCAGAATCGGAACAACGGCGATCGTGTTTTCGTCCACCACATCCAGGACGCTTTGAGGCGTTATCGTGTAGAGATCGGGCTGCATCTCGATGTAACGCGGTTCAACATCCCAGTACCGCGCAAACTTCTCCCACACCACTTGCACATTATTGCCCATCACGATATTGGGCTTGTCAGTCGACTTGCCCTTGGCCTTCATGCGTGCGCGCCAACGCCATTTGAGCGCCATCCCGGCCAGCATGATTGCTTCGGAGGAGCCAATGGCTGATGCACCCACCCCGGTCTCCGGAGCATGGAATAACCGCGACACGATGTTGATACAACGTTCCTCGATCATGGCTGTGAAAGGATACTCGTCCTTGTCGATCATATTCTTGTCGAACGTTTCCGCCATGAGTTTTTCGGCTTGTGGCTCCATCCAGGTTGTGACGAACGTGGCCAAATTGAGCCGCGCGTTCCCGTCTAGCATCAACTCATCATGAATCAAGTTATAAGCCGTTTCCGGGTCAAGCTCACCCACGGGTAGTTCATACTTCGGCACCGGATTTTGCATCGCTGCCCGCGCATACACGGGAGTCAGATTTTTTTCGTTCTCGGACATATCCTGAACTCTTTTTTTCTTTGTGACCATCTTTCCCTCCTTCTGGAAAGTCTTAAATTTCAACAAACAAAATTTTCAGAGAAACCCTCGGCAGCAGGGAATGATAATCAAAACGGTGTGGGGAATGCCACCGTCATACCCCACGCAGTTGTTGCAGATAACAATAATGATGCGAAAATATTTTTCTCAGAAAAGAAAATGTAATCGCTCGGGTCTCTTTTAATATGGCCATCACTCCCTTGCCCTTGCTACAATTGCTTTCACGTCTCCTATAGAGAGGAGTGCATCGAAACCTTCCCTTCTACAATCTGCGGTACTCAAAAAGCCCATGCGCAGTATCAGGAAAAGTTTATTGTTTAAACAAAGCCACGGGATGGACCGGCTCTGT
>CBDUWS010000167.1:0-4758 GCA_965370985.1 uncultured bacterium | reverse complement strand
GCGTTCAAGAACAGGAAAGCGCCGGCCTTGCTGGACCATCTTCCCGCATTCGATCCCGTGGGATTCTTCATACGTTGACAGACCAAGGCCTCGTCCTCGAAGGGTTTGCTCCCATCACTGAGGCCGGCTATGGGCCACGCGACAAACCCAAATACAAGTTGATGTTGGAACAACAAACGCGTGAGCAATTACGGCTCCTACCCTTTGTACAAAACGTCAAACCTCCTGATCCCTCTTCAGGGGCATCTTCGACAGAAACGAAACTGAAGGATCATCCCCCTTTGGTTACCTTTTCCTATTCTCCAAACCAGCCCGATGGATTGGTACAGGCGAAAGCCCAAGAACGGGACGGAACAGTGACGGCCACGGCCAGCATTGTACTTGGAGATTTGCTGAAGCACGTGACCACGGAGAGTATCTTCGAAGATGTGTTGCTGGCCGACCCTTCTGGTGCCATTGTGTATCAACGTAACGCCTCAACCCTGAAATTTCTTCATTTGGGTAACCTGATTCACCACCAACAGATCAATGACGGATGGCTAACCGATGTCTTTAAGGAAAGTGGATTAGAACAGGCCAAACCCTTAGATCCCGAAAACCTCAGTCAGGTGATGAAGACCGCCATGCCATTACACTTTCAAGTTACGGTGGGCGGCAACAGTTATGAAGTGTTTATGCAGGCCGTGTCCTTTCCTTCCATCTCCATTCCCCAACAAGGGCCGAACCAGGACGTTCCCTGGATCATTTGCGGCATCCTTCCCAGCTCGACTTTTCAAGAACAATACCTGGCGATTCCCTTTACGGTTCTCCTCTTTTGTCTATTTTTGTTTATTAGCGCCTTTTTAGCATTACCTTTTTTCAGCCTGGTCATGATGAATCCCGGTGAACGGCTCACACGATTCAGCGTCGTCAGTCTTTTGATTACCAATATCCTCGGTGCAGGAATTGGAACCCTCTTTCTTTTGGATTTAGGGTTTTACCGGCAAACGGTGGCTGACTTTCACGATCGCCTGACTACCACAACAGACTCGGTTGCCGAAGCCTTTCACACGCAATTAGACCGGATGGTTTGGCAACTCGATCGGTATAACCAGAAATTTCTCGAGTTGAATGACCGAGATCGGTTTCCGACGGAACCCGGCTCAAAAGCGTGGCTGGCTCGCGTCAAACTTCCCGATCCGTGCAAAGATTCCCAGGGGAAGCCCCTGCCCTTGTGCTATCCCAATTTCTCCCTCGCCTTCTGGGTAGATGGAGAAGGAATTTTACGAGAGACCTGGACTAAAGCAGCGACGCCCTATGTCAGAGGTACCCATGATTTGCGCCAACGAGACTATGTCACAAAAGTGCAGGCCAGTTCCAAGCACCTCCATCGTCGCTTTATCGATAACCGCTGGTTGGAATTTTTTGTTCAGCCGCTGATTTCTCTGGAATCCAGTACGCGAAGCTTAGTGGTGTCCATACCACACCAGGTTTCTTCTACTGGTCAGACACATTCCACACCCTGGGTGGCCGCTATTCAATCGGAAGATTTTTCCCTTCTCAAGAAGCCGGTCTTACCACCAGGGACAGGCTATGCGGTTATTGAGGATCAGACCGGATTGGCCTTATTCCACTCTAACGGCCGACGCATGCTTCGTGAAAATTTCATGGAAGAAACCGATAACAATCCAGAAATTGCCGCGCTCATTTATGCCAGAGCGGAAGGTGCCGTCGAAGGTGACTACTGGGGTATCGGTCATCGGTTTGCGATTAAACCGCTGTCCGGCCTTCCTTGGACCCTCGTGGTATTCGAAAGTAAGGAGGCGTTTCGAACGACTAATTTTGAAGTACTCCTTTTCTCCTTATCCTTATTTACCTTGTACATTCTGGCTCTTTTGCTTTGGATCAAGACGTTGACTCTGCTGTATCGCTCTGACGCATTAGGACGACGCGTTCGTTGGACCTGGCCCAAACAAGACTTGCGAAGGCCCTATAAGTGGCTCAGTCTTCTACAACTCGTCGTTTTTTTATTGGGCTTATCAGCCGTATTCGGAATGGATTGGCAACCTGAAATGGGGCTCTCCTCTCGCCTCACTCTCGCCAGCCTGCCCTTTTTGACCATTTGGGTGGTCGTGCGAGTCTTATGGAAAGGTCATTCGATTCCTAGTGTTGAGAAACCAGAACAAACCAGCGATCCCTGGGCCCTTCTTCAAACATCTAAGTTAATCGGGACCTTCACCAGATTTGGCTTGACCAGTTTTCTACTCCTTGGTGTGTTCCCGGCCATTCTGTTCTTTAAGGTGGCGCATGATCAAGAAATGAGACTGTTTGCCCAACATCATCTCTGGGGCTTTGCCCAATCACTTGCCCAACAGACGGAAGGCCCTTGGTTGGCCAAAGGAATTGGCGAGAGTCAGCGTGACTTTCAATTGCTAACGTCTCCCAATAGTTGCCTGATATTGGGATGCCTTACCGGAGGAGAATCTACACCAAGGATGCAATCCAGGGCCTGCTCGCCGTGGAGTAGCGCCTCTGCGACTCCAGATCTCCAATACTCCTTACAAAGCGTCTTTCCGTCATTTCCCCTGGCGACTTGTTTATCCTTTGACCCGAAGTCCTGGAATCCAAATGAAGCCATGAGACCCTCTCCACTGGACCGGTTGCATCAATTGATTCGAAAAAGTTCTTTGCAAAATCCCATGAATAAAGAGAGTTGGGGATTTCTTCATCCATCTTCTTCAGATACCACAGCTAACTGGACTCAGAACATGGCCGATGGGCACCAACAGGTCATGCTCCGCCTAAATGATTTCCCTCTGGGCGCAAAGAACACGCTAGCGTTTGGGCCTCTCCATCTTTCCCTTTGGACTCCTCTCTTTCCCTGGAACCTTTCTGCCCGACTACTTGCCATCCTCTTTATGGCCGGAATCCTGCTAGCCGTTAGCTATAGCATCCTTCGCTACATGATACGAAAAATATACGCGCTCCCTTCCTTTTTCCATCGTAGCCACGAATTGGGAACCTCGCCTGTTCCATCAACACATTTCTCGTTACGGCATCTATTTGTTTTAGGCCCGCCTGGTTCAGGCAAAAGCCAACTGGCTCGAACACTCGGTCCTGGATGTCATGTTCTGGATTTCCATGAGACCTATGGGAAAGAGAGCTGGGCGGAGACTATGGCCACTTCCCTATCGGGACACCCTACGGCTGTCATTCTTGATCATTTTGAGTATCAATGGGAGGAACTCAATCACAGAAAAGAAAAGGGCGTGCTCCTGGAGCTTCTCCTTGCCCGTGGCCTGAAGGTGTGTATTTTTTCGACAAAAGATCCCTTGGAATGGACCAGGTCTCAGTGGCTCGGCCAGGGTGAAAACGCACAAGATGCGACACAGGCGTATTGGATCGATCTATTGGGATCATTTGGATTCACCCATTTTTCCCCAAGTCGAATGGAGGCCTTGCTTCAAGAATGGCTTCACCCGCAAACAGAATCTCATGGGGCGGCAGGACAAGCCCTTCCCGTTAAACAATGCTTGATTCAGGAATCCCTTCCCAGCCTTCACCTGGAACAGATTGGAAGATGGATACGAACATATCAAGAATGGGCGACTTGGACTCCCACTCAGATGAAAGAACAATTTCTCCAAATTGGGTGGCCTTACTATCAAGCCCTTTGGCAATCCTGCTCCCTTTCCGAAAAATTGGCCCTCTATCATATTGCGGTAGACGGATATTTGCATGCCGATAATCCCGACCTCACCCCTTTATCCCAAAAAGGACTCATTCGGCTAACGCCTGACCTTCAATTGATGAATGACAGTTTTCGGCAGTGCGTCTTGCAGTTGGGAGCAAATTTCCAATTATCCCAATTAGAGAAACAAGTCCGTCAAGATACTTGGGGACAATTGAAATGGCCGTTTCTCTTTATTTTTGGAACGGTTCTTCTCTTTTTCTTTTTCACCCAGTATGAATTCAAAAATTCATTCATTACTTTAATTTCACTTTTGCCGATTCTCCTCCCTGCCCTGCCTGATCTTCCCACCCTTTTCACAGGATCAAGAAATATTCAGGACCCCTCGGGATAATTCTACGCGACATCTTTTTCACCTTCTGCCTTCTCAACTCTTCATTTTTTTCCCGGAAACCGGTAGTCATTGCCGAGTAACGTTCACTTTTCCTAAGAGTCTCTCAAAAAAATCACGTTTTATTAGGTTTTCTTAATTTTTCCTCTTCCCCATAGGTGGCACAATTCTTGGTTATAATCAATCCTGTCGTGCAGACTATTTCCTATTAACCAGAGGTTGTTCATGAATGACGCCGATTTCCTAGACCCGGAAGATCAAGAAAAGGCCGTAGAAATCCGTATTGAAGATGTCATTTATCGATCTGATGAGAGCCCGGCAGTGGTCCTTGCCATTAAACGAACCTGTTCAGTCAGTGGAGAATGTAAAACCGGCCACGTGACGTTGGGGCAGGAAAACACCCTACGCCTCTACCTCGAAACATAAGTTTGGGGAATTCATCTTGCCCTCATGAAAGCGACTTAATCTTGATAGTTTCCAGTTGCACTAACTTTCCTGCCACTTTTTTCAGCTAAATATTCAAAGTATTCTCCTGAACTCCTACCTTGCATTAGGACCAGATGGATTATCAGAAAGGTCAGTGAAGCTCCCCCAGCAAGCTGGGAGGAGCTTCACTTCGCTTAGAAGTCAAAAATCCGGCCAGCTTGAACAGGATAAGCCAAAGAAAACTCCTAATGCCGTTCCCATTAATTGGGGC
>CBDUWS010000166.1:0-4758 GCA_965370985.1 uncultured bacterium | reverse complement strand
AGTAGGAGTATACAACACGGACTGGAGAAACGTGCCCAGACCTTCCAAGACTTGAATGGGAATCTCATGGCCACCACGGAATTCGACCCAACTGACGGGCAGCCCTGCTGTTTTGATATGGTCTCGTAGTTGCTGGGCCATGGAAAACGCTAAAATGGGATCGTCTGTCCCGTGGCTTTGAAAGACCGGGAGCCCTTGGCGGTTGGGTAGGCGAGTGAGCCATTCGTGCTTGGCGATGAGAGTGCTCGAGAGCAGGGCCAAGCCTGCAAAGGGAATGTCGGAATGGAGGATCAGGTCGGTCGAGAGCATGGCTCCTTGGGAAAATCCACCCAGAACGAGTGACTGAGAGGGTACCGACAAGCTTTCTATGGCGAGAGAGAGGACGTCTTGCATTTGTGTGCGGGCGATGGGAAGCCCACGAGGAATTTCTTGTGACAATTCATCCCACTGTCCTTGAGCTCGGGCTTGCGTGACTCGTTCCATGTCCAACATCCACCAGGCCCTGGCATCTCCAAAGCCCATGTCCAGGTTCAGGGGCGCGGTAGGAAAGAGAAAGCGAACGTCATCCGGGACCTTGAGGTAGCGCCATAAGGCGACTAAGTCATCGCCAGGGGCTCCGAATCCATGCAAGAGCACCACCAGGGGCCCTTCGCCGCTTCCTTGGCGATCCAGTCCACCAGTAATACACACATCTAAGCCGGCCCAATGTTCGTGTCGCATAGAGCTAGAAAGTCAGCGAGAGAAATAGAATGGGAGACCAAAAGTAATAGGGAATGTGAAAAGGCAAATATTCAGAGAGTCGAGGATAAATTTGCTACAGATGTTAATGCCCCATTTTTGGGGCGCCGGCGTTGGCGCCTTGCGTGATGAGCGGAATTCGCAAAACCTGGTGACAGTGATTGCAGGTGACTTTCAAGGTATTCTCATCAGCATATTCGACTTCTTCTTCTTTTTTCCAAAACAACTTGCTACATTTGGGGCATTTGCGAACGAGCATGGACATAGATATCGCTCCCTGTGAGTCACTCGTGATTTAGGTTATAGTGGACTTAGTGTAATATATCTTGCCACAATCTGCCAACGAGATGATCCAATATTCCGATTCTAACGATTTCGATCCTCAACAACTTCTAGCCTTATTTGAACAAGCTGATTGGGCTGGGGGCCGTACCCCGGAAGACATCCAGCGGATGTTGGCGGAAACCGATGTGACCATCTCGGCCTGGGATGGGACAAAATTGGTAGGGTTTGGTCGCGTCCTGACAGATTATGTTTTTCGAGCGTCGATTTGGGATGTCATTGTCGATGTGCTTTACCAAGACCAGGATATTGGGAAAGGCCTAGTGCAACGGATTCTCACACATGTATCTTTGGCTCAGGTGGAACTATTTTGGCTCTGTACCAGGCGCTATCAAGGATTTTATTCCTCTCTAGGGTTTTCGGATAAGGAACAGACTGGTATGGTGTGGGACCGCCGAAAACAGCCCCCTCTATCATCGGCTTAGCCTGGGCCTTCCTTTCTTTTGAAAATGCCGCAGCTAATAACACCATGTTCATACTGACAGGATGTCATCGATGATTGTGGTTGGACTCATGTCCGGGACGTCGGCCGATGGCGTGGATGCGGCGGTCGTGGATGTTCGTGGAATCGGACATCGTCTGACCATCAAGCTGCTCGGGCATTATGGCCGCGCTTATCCTCCTCGGTTGCGCCAACGTATTTTGCATGTAGCTGAACGTGGGACAGTGGCGGAAGTGTGTCATCTTAATGCATTGCTAGGGGAGGTTTTTGCCAAGACGGTACAGGTTGCCATAACGGGTAGCGGAGTGGAACCCAAGCAGGTGAAATTGATTGGCTCTCATGGCCAAACGGTTCATCATCTTCCCGAGCCAAAAGCTGATCCGGGCGTGGGCATCATTCGGTCAACCTTGCAAATTGGCGATCCGGCGGTGATTGCCGAACGTACGGGTATTACGACGGTCTCGGACTTTCGTGCTCGAGACCTCGCTGCGGGTGGCGAAGGGGCTCCTTTGGTTCCTTATACACATTTTCTGGTGTTCCGCCAAAAGACCACGATACGGTGGGTGGTTAATCTCGGAGGCATTGCCAATGTGACGGTCCTTCCTCGCGGGGAACGGCTAGCCTCTGTACAGGCGTTTGATATCGGGCCATGCAACATGCTCTTGGACGCGTTGGTCACCCTGGAAACGAATGGTCGAACGACCATTGATCGCGGAGGACGATTGGCTCAACGCGGTCATGTGCATTCGGGTATGGTGCGATGGCTCTTAGCGCACCCTTATCTGCATCGACCACCTCCCAAGTCTACCGGGCGTGAACTATTTGGGGAATCGTATGTGCAAAAGGTTCTGGCCCAAGCTCGGCGACGGCATCTTTCCCTCAATGACCTCTTGGCAACCGGTTGCCAGTTTATTGCACAAACGATTCGTGATGCTCAGCAATGGACGAAAAATATACCAGCTGACGTCGTGTTCGGCGGTGGGGGAGTCCGCAATGCCCGCCTCTGGGCGGAACTCTTGAAAATCTTTGATCCAATTCCTGTTCGAACTATGGATGATTGTGGGTCATCCAGTCAGGCCTTTGAGGCCCAGGCCTTTGCGGTATTGGCCTATCAAACTATTCACGGTGTTTGTGCCAATGTGCCTCGTGTTACCGGTGCGAGGCATCCAGTGATTTTAGGGTCGGTGACGCCAGGCTCTCATGGCTTTTCAAAAAGATGGGGTGTATGACCGTGTCTCTATTCTCTAGTACAAAATAATGGATGGTCTGATGCCAAACAATGGATTATCTCTTCTTCTCTTAGCCGCGTTGCTCCTAGGGGTTGTCTTTCTGTTGCAATGGATTTGGCGTCGTCCGTTATCCAAAGAAGCCGTACTCGATGTGACTTCGGACTCCAGTGAATGTGAGGTGACGCCTAGACCGTTGATGACTCCTGAAGAAGCCACGCTGTTCAACTTGATTAGATTAGTGGCACAAGATCATCTGTTGGTCTCTGTGAAGTTGCCGATCTTACAGGTCGTATCTGTCGTGGATAAGGATGAAGAAGCGCGTAGGGCGCTCATGCGATCCATTCAGCCGGTTCGACTAGATGTTGTGTTGGCGCATCCTGGCACCCTGCAGGCGACGACGGTCGTGAAATTTCAAAAAAACGAACAAGAGCAGCCAGAGAAACGTGATCATGTTGTTGACACCGTTTTGAAAGCCGCTGGGATCAATGTGGTCGTGCTTCATCTTAACCAGACATATTCCGTGGAACATATGACGACACTTTTAGGACTTGCCGAAGAAGAGTAAGAAGGTTGGTGCTTCCGGCAAAGAGAGTCAGGGAGTGATGATGGGAAGAATTGCTTGGAAGGTCGTGACCCCTGCATCAATGATGTGGTCCGTGCCAGCTTCTAGTTCTTGAATAGGGATAAAACGCGCAATTTTAAAGAAGGTTCGGCGATCCAGGGCCGCGGCGATTTCGGAGCGGTGATTGTGTGTGATATCCAGCGTGAATCCTGGGCCGGCTTTCCATTCCCATAATGATGAACTGATACACAAGCTGAGTTGACGATCAGCCACCTCCGAGAAGCGGTTGAACAAGTTCACGCGATATCGTTTGACGAGGGGACCTTCCATGATCAGGGCGAATACAAGATGATGTCCCCACCAACACAGCGAGCGAAACGCCAGTTTGTCTTGTCTTGTGTAATATCGGGGAAAATCTAAATACTGGTAGGGACAATCTTCAAGGTGTTCGCCTTTGACGAATTGAACCGATTCAGGGTCAAAGCTATCTGGAGTGAGGAGGGGGTGAGCGGTCAGCTCCGGTTTTAAGGCTATGTGGAGTTGTTCCAGGGTTCGTTTAAGCTTTGCCGAGATTATAGCCTTTTTCAGGAAAAAATCCTTGTTGGCAAACACGTTCCATTCATCTGTGGTCAAGGAATCAATGCGGTTCATAAGCCAAATAGATAAAACATCTGTTGGTGAGCATTGGCCAATACGTTATCCCAATGGACTGCCTGCCAGGATTTCTCTTTGAAAATCACGACAATTATGAAAATTGCCACCTATAATGTGAACTCTCTTAGAAAACGGATTTCCATTCTGCATCCATGGCTGCGTCGTCATAAGCCGGATGTGATGTGTCTGCAAGAGACCAAAGTCCAAGACCAGGATTTCCCTCTTGAGGCCTTTGCGGATCTACCCTATGTCATCAATTATTGTGGACAAAAGTCTTACAACGGGGTCGCCATCTTTAGCCGGGTCGAACCGGAGCAGGTGTCCTTTGGATTTCAAGATGGAGAATCTCAGCAAGATCCCACTCGCCTGACACGGGTGGTCATCCAGGGCATCCCAATTATCAATACTTACATTCCGCAAGGATATGCCCTTGATTCTCCGAAATATGCGTATAAACTTGATTGGTTTCAGCGCTTAAAACGGTATTTTTCACGAAATCTTTCAGCCGGAAAACCTGCGATCTGGTGTGGGGATATGAATGTGGCGCCTGAACCAATTGATGTCCATCATCCCGAAAAACATTTGAAGCATGTATGTTTTCACGAAGATGCGCGACAGGCATACCAGGATGCGGTGTCTTGGGGATTTGTGGATGTCTTCCGCCATCATTATCCACGCCGGCAACAATTTACATTTTGGGATTACCGGCGCCCAGATGCGTTGGAAGCAAATCGTGGATGGCGAATTGATCACATGATGGTCACGCCATCTCTCCTGCCGTATTCTCAAAC
>CBDUWS010000165.1:0-4776 GCA_965370985.1 uncultured bacterium | reverse complement strand
CAACCGTTGCTACGAACGTCCCGTATCATGCGTTAAGGCACGGATCGTATCCATGAATTGGTCAATATCCTTAAATTCACGATACACCGAGGCAAACCGCACATACGCCACCGGATCAAGTTCTTGCAAGGCCCGCATGACTTCTTCACCAACCGTTCGGCTGGGCACTTCGTTTTCCCCCAGGTCCTGAATCCGTTTTTCAATCCGATCCACCGCCGCACCCAAAGCCCCGATACTCACAGGCCGTTTCTCACAAGCCTTCTTGAGTCCGGCTAAGATCTTTGCCCGGTCAAACGGCTCGCGTCGGTTATCTTTTTTAACCACCATGGGCAGATTTTCTTCGATGCGTTCATACGTCGTAAATCGCCGTTTACAGCCCAAACATTCACGACGACGACGAATGACTTCCCCTTCCCGCGCAGTACGAGAGTCAATCACTTTATCTTCGAGTTTGTCACAGAACGGACATTTCACGGAAGAGCGTCCTTAGGTTGGAGGAGTCGTGGAGGAGGATTAGTATGGATGAAAGATGGGGAAGCGTGCACACAGGTTTTTGACTTCCCGTAGGATGCGTTTGTGAAGCGCGGTATCTTGTGAATGTTGGATGATTTCATCCGACCATACCACAATTTGCTCCATCTCAGCTTGCTGCATCCCACGCGTTGAAACAGTTGGCGTGCCAATTCGAATCCCGCTGGCTATCGCCGGTGGCTTCTCATCAAACGGCACCGCATTTTTATTCACGACAATGCCAGAAGCATTCAGAGCGGCTTCGGCCTCTTTGCCAGTGACATTCTTGGATGTCAAATTCAAAAGAAAAAGGTGATTCTCGGTTCCGCCGGAAACCACTTGGTAGCCCCGTTTTACGAAGCCTTCTGCCAAGGCTTTGGCATTGGCCAAAACTTGTTTTTGATAGGTGGTAAACCCAGGTGCCAGCGCCTCCTTGAATGCCACCGCCTTGGCGGCAACCACATGCATCAACGGACCACCCTGAATCCCTGGAAAAATCATTTTATCGATGGCCTTCGCATGTTCTTCCTTACACATGATCATGCCCGAGCGTGGTCCCCGCAAAGTCTTATGCGTTGTCGTCGTCACAAAATCGGCATAGGGAACCGGACTGGGATGAAGACCCGTGGCGACTAAGCCGGCAATATGCGCAATATCCACTAACAAATAGGCTCCCACCGACTTGGCAATTTCTTGAAAACGGGAAAAATCTAAAATCTTCGAATAGGCACTCGCCCCTACAACCAACATTCTGGGTCGAACTTCCTTGGCTTGGCGTTCAACGGCATCATAATCAATAGCTTCAGTTTCTCGATCCACGCCATAACTAAAAGACTGGAAGATTTTTCCCGAAAAATTGACTCGGCTGCCATGGGTCAAATGTCCACCATGCGCCAGATCCATTCCCATGATCGTATCTCCAACCTTGAGGACAGCCAGATACGCGGCCATATTGGCTTGCGACCCGGAATGCGGCTGGACATTGACGTGTTCACAACCAAAGAGTTCTTTGGCACGGGCAATGGCCAACTCTTCAACCGTGTCCACATGCTGGCATCCACCGTAATAACGTTTCCCCGGATAACCTTCAGCATATTTATTGGTCATCAAACAGCCTTGTGCGCCCAAGACCGCAGGACTGGCATAATTTTCTGACGCGATCAGAACCAGATTTTCCCGCTGACGTTTTTCCTCAGAACGAATGGCAGCATACACCTCATAATCGGTGTCGCGAATGGCTTTAAGAGTCCCGACTGAATGCCGCATCGTTTATTCGGGTTCCGTCGTTTCGACTGGCGTTTCTGCGCTGGCGGCTGGCTCTTCAGCCACCGGCTCATCACCGACCTGCTTCACAAGCGTCACATTAATTTTTGTCACCACATCCCGATGAAGTTTAATCGGCACGGGGAACGTACCCAGTTCTTTCAAAGATTGCGGCAATTGTATTTTGCGACGGTCCACCGTCATGCCCTGGGAGGCTAATTGCTCGGCGATATCCTTTGAAGTCACTGAGCCAAACAACTTATCGTCCTTCCCGGTTTGGACTTCAAACGTCAGCGAAACGTTGGACATTTGCTTGCCAATATCACCTAACGCCTCTAATTCTTTCTTGGCCTTTTGGTCAATTTGTCGTTTGAGATGCTGTAACAATTTAACCTGCCGCTCTTCTGCCACCACGGCTTTTTTGCGCGGCAACAAAAAATTCCTGGCATACCCATCTGCCACGGTTAACACATCGCCCAAATACCCCAAGCCCTCGACATTTTCCTGCAAAATCACCTTCATAAAAATAGCTCTCCTTAGCCTAGCGAATAAGGGAAAACATCTTAAGACCGAGGGTGGAAAAAGTCAATTGAATGGCCCAGTTGCCTCAATAATATAATCGTTATGGACACAGGTAAGGATTGAGGAAACCACAAACGAGCATTCAAGAAATTTGGAGAATTTCCAGGAAGGTCCTGAGATAAAGTATACTTGGAAGGTAATAAGGAACATGTACATATTTCCACGTAAAAATAGGCATCTTGAAGCATAATGACTTCATCAACCATTGCAAGACTGATCTTTTTTATCCTGGTGGTCATGGTGCCTACTACGACCCTAGCCAATGAGAAGGATCTCGAAAACACACCCGTTTCGGAACCCTTTACCGACCTGAATCTTCGATTCAGCAATCGCCCACTCATACCACCTGATACCCTCATTGTCCAAACCATCCAGTTAACCGGACTCTCAGTTGCTCGACCGTTTGTGGCTCCATCTCCCCAAGCAGTCATTTTTGAAGACGACCAACGCCAACGTCTCGCGGTTCTTTCCACCAATGATACCGGACATCTCACCCTCTTTCTGCTTCAATCGCTTCCCCTTGATCCCAAGCTACCCGGCCTGGTTCAATGTGCAAACAATCGCGGCTGTCAGACAGACCGAACACCGCTAACTGGTGGACTTGGGTGCTTAGCTTTTTGCCTTAAAGAACTTCTGGAAACAATAGCCAGCAGCCCCTCACCTTGATGAACGCATGAAACTCGACGAACTTCTCACGCAATCCGCAACCCAGCTTATCGCCGAACGAGAAATCGCGATGAGCCAAGGGTTAGATGCCCCATTGGATATTCCACATGCCCACCATATAGGCAAAGCGGGCTCACTACACCTCTATAGCTGCGAAGTCTTGCCAGGAAGCAAAATCATCGCCGATGTCCCGATAACGCTTTTGCCAGGAAATGACATGGAAGCCACGGAAGGCTATCTCCTTGGTTGGCTGAATGGATCGCTCATCATTCAAACCTTCGACCACGTCGGACTCACACTAGAGCATTGCACCCTCATTCCCGATACCTCAGGATTTTTAGAGACCGGTGCCGCACGACTCTCAGACATGGCCACCAAACCCGACTCGTTTACGCTTGGGCCGGCGGAACGCTTGGTTCCCTGGCTCCACCCATCTCCGCAGTCGGATACGGCCAATGCCAGGGATAATATTCCAACTACGGTCCTGACGACGATTTGGGGGGATGACCGTTCAATTCGATGGACCAAACTGACGACACTCATTGTCGATCAAGTACGGAAAAATAAACGCATTCTTTTAGTCGCACCGGATCATGAAACCGTCGATGCGTTAACCGGCTCTATCGCCCGAGCCTTAAAAATGGCGGCCCTTCCCCACCGCAGCATACTCTGTCGCTATGAACTGCCCCTCACAAGAGAAGCGGCCACCATGCCCATTCATGAACTAGGGTATGAAGCCCAGATGTATCAATTTTACGCCAAGGCCAATGCTAAGAAAGTCGCGTTGCGGAAAAAATACGATCGCTTTCGAGAGCTCACACCAATCTTGGCCTACAAACGCGACAAACAGAAAGATCTCAATGAAGTGAAGCTCTTAGAATGGCGACTGCTTACGCAGCTCAGCGATTGGCAGGGGAAGGTGAAGGGAATCGATACAATTCTGGTGGACTATGAAGCGTTACCGATTTGGAAACGGATGGGCATGCAGTTCGCTGGGAAAAACGTGGAAACGCTGGCTGAATACCGTGTGATCTATGAAGGTAAAATTCATGGACTCATGAAAGAAGTCGAAGTGGCGCAAGCCCGGATCAAAGAACTCATTCCCGAAGCGACGATCCCAAAAGATCTACGGCCGGAATACGATGAACTCAAAGAAGAAATCAAACGGCTGGGCGGCACCAAGAAAATTCGAGAAATGCTCAGCGCGGGGGAAGGGACCAACCGCCAAGCCTTTGCGCAAAACAAACGGGTCATGGCGACCACTCCTGGTCGCATCTTGACTGATCCCCTCTTTCGAAAAGTGCCTTATGACCTCCTCATCGTGGATGACGCCCCACGCATCCCTACCCCGTTACTCCTTGCAGCCAGTGGCCTCATTCGTGAGCGCATCATCTTAAGTGGCAACACGAATGATCTCCTTGTCGGAGAATCGGCCTCGTCAATCCGTTGGCCCCATGCGTTTTTGGAGACCCTGCTCAGTTCCCCCGCTCAGCCTGCCAGCGTAGGATAATTCATCAAAGCAACCATACCACTAAAATTCTAAAATTTAGGGGTCAGACTCGAATTAAATTCTTAGAAAATCCTATTTTGAGTTGCTAATTTAATTCGAGTCTGAACCTTAATGCTTACTTGACCGCTTTTCGATAAAAGACCATAATCGCCTCTACGTGCCGAAGTGGCGGAACGGCAGACGCACCAGATTCAGGGTCTGGCGCCCTCCGGGGTGTGCGGGTTCAAATCCCGCCTTCGGCACCA
>CBDUWS010000164.1:0-4804 GCA_965370985.1 uncultured bacterium | reverse complement strand
TAAGGAGTAGAGAAGAAGAGGTGCAGCGTAGCTTCGCTCTCCACTTCTAACTTTTCACTCTAAAACCCCGGGGGATCTCATGATAAACATTGTGACACATGTTCTCTTTGCCACGGATTTTTCCCCATGCTCCGCACCGGCCTTTCGGTACGCGGTGGAATGGGCCAAGGTTTTTAATGCCCAATTAACCATATTTCATGGGCTATCCCTTCAACCCGGATTGGATATCGACGCCGGCATTGCCCAACGCTACCTGGATGAGCAACGAAACGTCGCACAGGACCATTTGGCTCAACTTCTTGCTGAAGCCCAACAACAGGTTCCTCAGACTTCGATAGAGATACGAACCGGTCTCGCCTCTACCCAAATTTGCGATGTGGCTCGCGAGCACAAAACCGATTTGATCATCATAGGCACGCATGGTTGGACCGGTTTCAATCTTGTCCTATTTGGAAGCGTGGCGGAACGGGTCATTCAACGGGCACCGTGCCCCGTCTTATCGATTCCTGATCGAAGTCCCGAAGAAACCGCAGGCATGCATTCACTCACGATACAACCACGGCAAATGGTGCTGCCAATAGATTTCTCCGATTGCTCCATAGATGCCTATGAATATGGCGTTCAAATGGCCAAATGGTTTGATGCCTCGTTGACCTTGGTGCATGCCATTGAGCCTCTGTCTTACAGCTTAGATTTTTCGCTGACACATCCCTTGGAAGAAAAAGCCAACCGAAAAAAAGTGGAACAACGATTACAAGCTTTGACCGCGGTACTCACCGAAGAAGGGTTGTCCGCACGGTACGAGTTGATGGAGAAGCATTCCGTGGAAGCCATTTTGGAAGCCGGTTCCGCCCAGCAAGCCGATTTACTGGTCATGGGCACTCATAGTCGAAAAGGCCTCTCTCGACTGATCTTAGGCAGCACTACGAGCAAGGTCCTCAGGCACAGTCCATACCCTATCCTTACAGTCAAGAGTCCAAAATTTGAGGAAGGACATCACCCAGCCACTAAAAGTGAACCGGCTTCGGCCTCTGCCTCATCAGGAAATGACTTGGACGCATGACTGACCAGAGTGCTTCCGCCGTGTCAGGTGACCAAGAAGGGCTCCGAAATCTCCTTGTCCGCTTAAAAGCCCAGTCTCTTCAGGTAGACTTTCAAGTTCAGCGCGAGATGGCGCTTAGTCTGGTCTTGCAACCCTATCTGGATCCTTTGACCTCACAATATCTGGCCCCGCTTTCGGAAGAAATCGCGTTGGCGGAATGGTACCTCTATGCAGATTATTTTCCTACGGATGGCCATCCTTCACTCATCGAACAGGTCCGAGACACCATAACCGAGCATGTACCAGAGGAAGAACGCATATGGCTCGATCCGGTACGACATTCGTATATGGATCTACTGCAGGTCGTTGGATTAGATCAGGAGACACAACCTCACCGCCTGCACCTTCAATCCTTGGGGGACCAGCAACACTTCGACGTGCCGTATATGGAAAAGACCCCCGTGCAGAAAGACCGCGTACTCCTAACCCGACTCATACGTGGGGCCTCGGGCAACTACCTGCCTGGGCCGCCCCTTGTCCTGTCATTAGCCATTGGGCAAACCCTGTTGGCGTTCACCCATGATCTGCGTCGAGGAATTGAATTTGGCACTGGCAACTTCGCGCTTGCCGAATGGCCGGAATTTACCAATGAATATGGCTATCTGTTGATTTGGGGATTGGCGAGACTCCGCGGAGGTGCGCTGGCAACCGCAGATGCTCAAGTGACGTATTGGAATGAAACCGGTGCACCCTTTTTGTATGCCATCGCCTTCTATGAGCATCACGAGCTTCAGGCATTGGCTGCAGGCCTGGATGAATGGGAGCACATAAGTCCTCAGCCGACTTCCCCGGATTGCGAAACACAACAAAAGAAGGTATGGATTCAACATACGCAAGAAGAACAATTGCCCTCATATGTCGTCGCCCGCTTCACCCTCACCCCGACCCAACTCACCGTCGAAGCGGATACGGCCGACCGGCTGGATGCAATCAAACACCAACTGGCCTCCATATTCGGATTCTCACTCCATTTCAAAGGCGAAACGTTAATCCCACCGTCTCATTCGCTTCCGCAGGTGGATTTGCTGGCTGACACCTATGTAGCTCCACCCATCACGGTCTCAGTCAAGGAAGAAAACAAGCTTTTGTCCACCTTATTAGAAAAAGTCTACTTAGAATGGGCCGAACAACCCTGCCCTGCCCTTAAAGGGAAAACACCACGCCAATATTGCCGAGAGAATCATGACACGACAGAGGTCGCCAAGCTGATCGATCAAATGGAACGAAATGATTTAGGCCTCCAACGTACGGGACAACGAGCCTACGATTACAATATCCTCAGAGCACACATCGGGGTATAGAAACAAGTAAGAAGATGGCTTCAGATTCCTTTCAAGCACCCACCCCTCAATTGTTGCGCCGGAAAGATTTCCCTCAACTCCTTCACGCCCTCAAAAAGTTGGGCTATCAAATTTTAGGACCCGTCTTGTCTCAAGGAGCCATTCAATGGAAAACGATCACCACACCCGAAGATTTGCCCATTGGGTGGAAAGACCGACAAGAACCCGGAAGTTATCGCCTTGAGCCCGATCCCAGCCCCCGTTATTTCAATATCGTACATGGACCCGAATCACTCAAACCCCTGACTTTTGCTCCACGGGAAACCTTGCTGGTTCTTGATCGTCAAGACCACACGTTTTCGGCTAAAGAAATTCAGCCTGATACCAAACCGACCGCTGTCTTAGGTGTGCGGGCCTGCGACCTGGCCGGTCTAGGCATTCAAGATCAAATTTTCCTGCATGGCACCTATCCCGATCCGTACTATCAACAACGGCGGGAAAACCTGTTTCTGATCGCCGTCAACTGCACCAGAGCCCATCCAACCTGCTTTTGCGCCTCAATGGAAACGGGCCCAAAAGCACAGCAAGGATTCGATTTAAGCTTAACGGAAGCTGATGAAGATTTTCTGATTGAAGCTGGAAGTGCGAAGGGTCTGAAAGTCCTGGAGCAACTAACCTGTTCTTTAGCGTCAGAAGAACGGATCAAACAGAATGAGGAACTTATAGCCGCATGCGCAGCAAGTCAGACTCGCAGTCTGCCCAAATCCAACCTACCGGATGCCTTGTATGAAGCCCACGATCATCCACGGTGGGATCAAGTGGCGGCCCGCTGTTTATCCTGCACCAACTGTACAATGGTCTGTCCCACGTGCTTTTGCCACGGTGTGGAAGAAACGCCTTCCCTAGACTTTCAACAATCCCAACATACCCGGGTTTGGGATTCCTGCTTCACATCCGATCATGGCTATATTCACGGGAAAAATTTCCGGCCGACGACCAAAGACCGTTATCGCATGTGGCTCACACATAAACTGGCTTCCTGGATCGATCAATTCGGCACATCCGGCTGTGTCGGGTGTGGGCGATGTATCACCTGGTGCCCCGTGGGCATCGACCTCACCGAAGAAGTCCAAGCACTCTGCAAGCCACCCCAATAGCTTCAAAAATCATAGTGGTTCAATTTTTAAGTTGCCCACCTCTATATTTCATCATTCCTACTTGTCTTGAGTAGGATATTTTTCTTCGTCATTCCCGACATTATTAATCGGGAATCTATCCCTCTGTCATACTTCGCCTAGTTGAGACGGAACTCGAGGAAGAATAATTTTTCAAATGGATTCTTGCTGATAAACAAACAGGAGACCCTTCACCAACCCAGGCCGCAACAGGGAATGGCGGAGACTTCCACTAACCTACACAGTCGCTTATTCGTAATGCGTCCACATACGAATGACTTTTACCGTTTGACTATCTTCAAGAATTTGATACACCAGGCGATGTTGAATGTTAATTCGGCGCGAGCAGGCGCCCGACAAATCGCCCACAAGCTTTTCAAAAGAAGGAGGGGTTTTGTAAGGGTTTTGTTCAAGAATTTTGAGTAATTTTTCCGCCTGAGGTCGCAGACCAGATTGGGAAAGTTTCTTGGCGTCTTTCTGGGCCTGCTTGGTGAACACCACTTTCCACTTTTTCACCAACCAGGCTCCGTGGCACATTTGTCCACTGGAGTTTTGAGGCCTTTCTTTATAGAAGCTTTCATTCCGGGGATCGTTTGGAGATACAGGGTTTCCTGAATGGCCCTCCAATCTTCTTCAGAAATAAGAACAGCCGATGATCGCTTACCCGTAATCTGAACAGGGTGATGGGAAGACGCCACCTCGTCTAATAGTGAATAGAGCTGTTTGCGAGCTTCAGTTGCCGTAATCGAATTCATAGATCTCTCTCCTTAGCGTACGTTATATCGTACGCTATCATATCAACTCCGTCAACTTCACCTTCCGAAAAACCCTGCAAAACAGTCGGACAACAATGATTGTACATTTAAGAATCTGCTGTTCATGGTTAACCAAGGGCTGTTGGAATTTTAGAAGGGAAAGGACTTTCGGTGGACTGATACCAAAAAGTTGCAGATTCACCTATTTCCTTTCTTGATTTGCTCCATGAGATCCTTCCGTAATTTTTCTAAGGAACCCTGAATGTCAGGTTGAAGCATTTTTACGCCGTTGGCAATTAAGACTTTGGCAATGCCTCCACAGATGGCCATCAAGAGCACACACAGAAACAACCCCACCACGTAATAGAACGAATCCGGCACGACAATAGCTCCAGATGAAGCTTTGATGCTGATCATGATGGAATCCATGGGAATGAGGTTGGATATGATTTCCCTGGTTCCATCTCCGGTGATCAGGCTGTAAATAATCGA
>CBDUWS010000163.1:0-4818 GCA_965370985.1 uncultured bacterium | reverse complement strand
TACGCGAAGAGATGGGGATTGCATTGCCGGATCATAAAGAAAATGTTCGCTTTACTGGACTCCAGTCCCTTGTCCATGGAAACAAGACGCACACCAATCCGTTAGATTTCACGATTGAAACGCCAGGTGATGGGAATGCGGCGGCCTTTGGGCATAAAGCTGAACACATGCAAAAAGAAGCATAAGTGTGTTGAAATTTTACTTTAGCAATAGGGGAATGATGCCATGAGTGAAGGTTTAGAAACAGAAGTCAAAACCAATCCCCAAGGCGATCCAATTACTAGTGCTCCTGCTGCACCAGCGCCCGCTAGTAGTGAAAGAAAAGACCCTCATGGGGAAGCCAAACGCCAGCGGGAAGTTTCTGCGGACTATATGTTTTTTGAGGCTCCTCGTGAACGGGAATTTATTACAGGTAGTGAATGTGCAAAAGAAGCCGTGAGGCGTTCAAATGTAGATTTATCCGTGGCCTATCCCATTACCCCGCAAAGTGAAACATTGCAACTAATTGGGGTCTTGTATGGGGAAGGCTATGTGAAGGAATTCTATCGAGGGGAAGAAGAATTTGGAGTCATGTCGGCAATTGCCGGGGCCTCGCGCGCAGGTGTCCGAGCCTTTACAGCCACAGCAGGTCCGGGAACATTACGTGGTCTTGAACCCATCGTCTCGTGGGCTGGTCACCGTCTTCCTGCCGTTTGCATGTTTACGTGCAGAGTCGTGAATGCTCCATTGGCTATCCAACCGGATAATGTTGAAATTGCCTATCTTTTGAACAGCGGAATGATTGTATTTCATGCTGAAAATCAGCAGGATTTGTTCGATTTCATCATGAAGGCGTTTGTTATCAGTGAAAAAAATGATGTGACTCTCCCTGTAGGTGTCTGCTGTGATGGTTTTTTTGTGACGCATGCTCGAGGATATTGTTCAATGCCCGATCGAGGGATCAAGTTGCCAGGTCGGGATCCTTACCGGGGGTCTGTGCCAGTTTTGGATGCTGAAAATCCTCCAGCTCGATTGTCTCGTGATGCTCCAGTACAAAAATCGAATTTTATGGCCTACAACATTCACGCCGTCTGGCAACAAGAGGTGTGGGCAGGGGTCGAACGGTCAAGAAAATATATTGAACATTATATGGATGGCTTGTTAGAAGCTCAGGATGTGGAGGGGGCAGACGTTCTTCTTATTGCTTCGGGGAGTGCAGCGGCCCAATCCCGCGAAGCAGTCCGCCAATGTAAGGAAAGAGGCATTAAGGCGGGATTGATCAAGATTCGTTCATTGCGACCTTTCCCAACAGCCGAACTGAGGAAGCTTTGTACTCAAGCCAAGCTTATTGTGATTCCTGAGTTTAATTATGTTGGATGGTTGGCTAAAGATGTGGCTACGGCAATTTATGGGTTCTCCAAGGCAAAAATTGTGGCGGGTCCGCATGTCTACGGGGGAATGTCCATGCCGGTTGAAATGATTACGGATGAAATTGAATGTGGTCTGACTGGTAAAAAATCCAATACTGTTCCACCTTCAGCAATTATGGGAGCGGCAGATCCGGCGGCTGTGGCAGAATTTATGAAAAGCATATAACTCAATTGTCCACCAATTGAGTCAATTGACAAACCCGTCCCAAATAAATTGGGGCGGGTTTTTCTGTATTATCTGCGAACTTCTATAACAGCATGAGCCATGGGCTACCAAGACGTATTCTTGTCACCAACGATGATGGCATTGACGCGCCTGGCATCCGTGCCTTGGCAAAAGCCCTGGCAGCTTTGGGAGAAGTCTGGGTGGTGGCACCGGAAAAAATGCAAAATGCGGTAGGACGAGCCATGACATTGCATAAACCATTGCGTCTTCGGCAAATGCGCGCACGGTGGTTTGCCGTCAATGGTACTCCAGCGGATTGTGTTACCTTGGCCATCTGTCATCTTCTAGAGACAGACTTGCCCCAATTAGTGGTATCCGGGATTAATAAGGGATGGAATTTAGGAGATGACGTCACCAATTCTGGTACGGTCGCCGGAGCGTTGGAAGGCATGCTTCATGGGATACCGTCCATGGCCGTTTCCTTAGAGGATTGTCCCCAAGCCTCCTACACGGTAGCTGGGTATTATGCAGAACAATTGGCAAAACATATTTTCAAAAGTAGTCTGCCCGAAGGCACGATTCTCAATGTGAACGTCCCTGGTTCAAAAAAAGAGGCAATAGTTGGTTTTCAATTCACCAGTTTGAGCCAACGTCGATACCATAAACCTGTGGTGGAAAAAATTGACCCGAGGGGAGGGTCGTATTTCTGGATCGCAGGGGAACGGGAATCGTGGGCTAGAAAAAATCCCTCCGATCATAATGCTGTAGAAAAAAATATGGTTTCCGTCACCCCGCTGCATTTAGATTTAACCGATTACGATGCCCTCAATAGGCTGAAGAGTTGGGGGAAAAGCCTCTCTATGGGAAAATCAACTTCTGTTGCAACTGCTCGACGAGAAACCAAAGTAAAAAGAGGTAAGACCGGAAGCTAGGAGCCTGTCGGACTTAGGAAGAATCGGCTACAAAAGTGTCTAAGCGGTCCATATTTCGCCGATTTCTTGGACCATAGTCCCACTATGGGCCGGCGAAATCATCAAAATCTGACCTCGCTTAACCACTTTTTCGCTCTCGATTCCCTAAGCCCGACAGGCTCCTAGGTATTGTAAAGGATTATTATCCAGGCATCTTTATCGAATTATATGGAATGGGCCAAACAATTATATGATTGGATGCTTTCATGGGCTGACTCGCCCTATGGAGTTCCAGCTCTCTTTGGTTTGGCCTTTGCCGAATCCTCTTTTTTCCCACTTCCGCCTGATGTGTTATTGATTGCCCTGGCCCTTGGCAATCCAGCACATGCCTGGTGGTATGCTGCGGTCGCCACGGTTGGGTCGGTTTTAGGAGGGGCATTGGGCTATGGCATTGGCTGGTATGGTGGACGTCCTGTGTTGAAAAAAATCATGGGACAGGAACGTGTGGATGTTGTGCATGACTATTTCCAGCGGTATGAAGCCTGGGCCATTCTCATCGCTGGGTTTACCCCCATTCCCTATAAAATTTTTACTATTGGAGCCGGAGCATTTTTTGTAGATTTCAAAACCTTTATGGTGGCCTCGATAGTCAGTCGAGGTGGACGTTTTTTTCTCGTGGCCGGTGCCATACAACTCTTAGGCCCATGGATGAAAGACATTATTGAAAAATATTTTAATCTCTTTTCTATCGCGTTTATCGTTCTTTTAGTCCTAGGTTTTTGGGTTGTGAAACATCAGGGGCAGAAAATCGCACAAAAGACCTCTTCCCGAGAGCCGTAGGCGATGTCGATTGTTCTCTATAATACCAAGACCAAGAAAAAAGACGTCTTTGTCCCGTTGATCCCTGCGCAGGTCAGCATGTATGTCTGCGGGGTCACGGTCTATGATGATTGCCATCTGGGACATGCTCGTAGCGCTCTCACCTTCGACATGATCCGGCGCTATTTAGAATTTTCTGGTTACCAGGTGACCTATGTCAGGAACTTCACCGATATCGACGACAAAATCTTAAATCGCGCCAAGAAAGAAGATGTTCCTTGGAACGACATTAGCGAACGGTATATTCAGAATTTTTACAGAGACATGAGGGCATTGGGTATTACGAAACCTTCAGCAGAACCTCGTGCCACCCAACATATGCAGGATATTCTTAACATGGTCGAAGGCTTGGTAAACAAAGGCATGGCCTATCAGATAGAAGGCGATGTGTATTATTCCGTGAAGAAATTTTCTCCCTATGGACAACTGTCTGGAAAAAACTTGGAAGAGTTACAGGCTGGAGCCAGAATTGAGGTTGATACCCGGAAACAGGATCCAATGGACTTTGCCTTATGGAAAACCTCGAAGCCTGGTGAACCAGGCTGGGACAGCCCATGGGGAAAAGGCCGTCCGGGTTGGCATATCGAATGTTCGGCCATGTCGGTGGCCGAATTAGGCCCCACCTTCGATATTCATGGCGGTGGCAAGGATTTAATCTTCCCCCATCACGAAAATGAAATCGCCCAATCCTGTGCCTATACGGGAAAAGAGTTTGCACGCTACTGGGTTCACAACGGGTTTGTGACGGTAGACAAAGAAAAAATGTCAAAATCGCTTGGCAATTTTTTTACCATCCGAGAAATTTTAGACAAATCACCGGTGTCAGATTCGGAAGCGATAACTGGTGAATGCCTGCGCTATTATCTCTTGTCGACCCATTATCGAAGCGATCTGAATTTTTCAGAGCAATCCCTTCCTGAAGCGAAAGCGGCCATGGATACCATTTATGGATTAATTCAACGGTTAGAGGAATCTGATTCTCAAGAGAGCAAGCAAGGGGACGAAGATTGGGAACAAGTCTCGAAGCATTTTGCTGGAAAATTCCGGGAAAGTATGGATGATGATTTTAACACGCCCAAGGTGCTTGGGGCCTTTCATGAACTTCGAAGCGGAATCAATAAGCTGTTACTAAAAGGTTTGTCTGAACAAGCCAGGAAGACCATTATTGACAGTCTGCGGAAATATGGAAAGCCTCTTGGCTTATTTCAATTAGAGGTAACCCAATGGAATGGCATAGTCTTCAAGCCGGAGCCGGTTGTAATTAAGCTTGAAGTGCCCCCTGTTAAAGTGGTAGTAGGCACCCAAGATGAAAACGCATGGATTGAACAACAAATAAATCTTCGCAATGAGGCCCGTGCAAAGAAAGACTTTGCTACTGCAGATAAAATCCGCCAAGAGTTAGACGAGAAAAAAATTACCCTCGAAGACCGACCCGATGGCACCACACGCTGGA
>CBDUWS010000162.1:0-4827 GCA_965370985.1 uncultured bacterium | reverse complement strand
AGAATACCCAGGAGCATGCCAATGAGGAGATGATGCGGGCTGGAAACTTTCATACGGTGGGCTTGTGCTTGTCCATCAAGAAGAAGAATGACCTATTCAATTTTCGATGCCAAGCCCTTTGGAAGTCTAGGATGAATAGTTGTCCATGGGAGGACAGGTACAGACCAAATTCCGATCTCCATACACACTATCAATTCGCGAAACGGTTGGCCAGAATTTGTGGTCCCGCAACCAGGGTGCAGGAAATGCCGCTTGTTCTCTGGAGTAAGGGTGTGGCCATTCTGTTTGGGCGATGGTGTCTATGGTGTGCGGAGCATGTTTGAGTGGATTATTATCACGTGGAAGCCCCCCTTCTTCGATTTCCGCGATTTCTTGGCGGATGAGAATGAGTGCGTCGCAATACCGGTCCAATTCGGCCTTGGATTCGCTTTCTGTGGGTTCGACCATCATAGTTCCGGGAACGGGCCACGAAATCGTGGGCGCATGGAAGCCATAGTCCATGAGTCGTTTCGCGATATCTTCCACTTCCACATCGGCTGATTTCTTAAACGGCCGCAGATCCAGAATAAATTCGTGGGCGGCCATGCCGTTTTTTCCCGTAAACAACACCGAGTAATATTTGCTTAAGCGCTTAGCCATATAGTTGGCATTCAAGATCGCTACTTGTGTGGCTTTGGTGAGTCCGTCGCCACCCATCAGCCGAATGAACGCCCAAGAAATCGGAAGAATGTTCGGGCTGCCATATGGAGCGGACGCGATAGCACCAATACCCTGAGATCCTCCAGTGGAAACTAACGGGTGATTGGGTAAGAAGGGGGCGAGATGTGAAGCCACGGCGATGGGGCCCATCCCTGGCCCCCCACCACCGTGGGGGATGCAAAAGGTTTTATGGAGATTGAGATGGCACACGTCGGCGCCAATATTCCCTGGCTGAACAATCCCCACCATGGCATTCATATTAGCGCCGTCCATATAGACTTGGCCGCCGTGGTGATGCACGGTCGTACAGACCTGACGGATGGTTTCTTCAAAAACGCCATGTGTTGACGGATAGGTCACCATCAAGGCGGCTAGGGTGTCATGATATTTCTCGCATTTGGCTTCTAAGTCTTGCAGGTCGATATTGCCGTCGCTATCGCAGGCCACAGGCACAACTTGCATGCCGGCGATGACCGCACTGGCCGGGTTTGTGCCATGTGCGGAAACCGGAATCAGGCACACATTGCGTTGGTCTTCCCCTCGCTGGTCTTGATAAGCCCGGATGACCAACAACCCGGCGTATTCCCCTTGCGACCCTGCGTTGGGTTGCAAGGACACTGCGGCAAAGCCGGTAATTTCCGCCAACCAGGCTTCCAATTGTTGGGTTAAAAGGTGGTAGCCTTTGGCTTGTTCTGTAGGAACAAAGGGATGCAGTTGACTGAACTCCGGCCAGGTGACGGGGATCATTTCAGCTGTGGCATTGAGTTTCATGGTGCAAGATCCCAATGGAATCATGGAATGAACCAGTGAAAGATCTTTAGATTGTAGGCGATACATATATCGCAGGAGCTCGTGCTCCGAGTGGTACTCGTGAAACACGCGATGTGTGAGGTAGGGTGAATGTCGCTGAAGTTCAGCTGGGATAGCGTTGCTGGATTCTTTGGCAAATTGATCAAGGGAAAATGGCAGTAATTCGCTGGCTGAGAACACCATCAGGATTTGGCCAACCTCTTGGATCGTGGTGGTTTCATCCAGTGAAATGCCAAATGTGCCGTCCTCAAATTGTCGAAGATTCATCGAGGCCTTCTTGGTTTTCTGTACTATCTCCTCGGCTGAAAGTGATGGGCATTGCACGCGGAGGGTATCAAAGAAGGCGGATGTCCGAAGTTTGCACCCCAGACGGCGCAAGCCTTCTGCCGTGACATTGGTGAGATGGTGAATTCGGCTGGCAATGGCTTTCAATCCTTCGGGGCCATGATAGACGGCATACATGCTGGCCATGTTGGCTAGCAGTACCTGAGCTGTACAAATATTGCTGGTTGCTCGATCGCGGCGAATATGCTGTTCACGGGTTTGCAAGGCCAGTCGATAGGCCTTCCGGCCTTTCGTGTCTTTGGAGACGCCCACGACCCGACCTGGGATCTGCCGCTTAAACTCTTCCTTGGTGGACAGAAACGCCGCGTGAGGGCCACCATAGCCCATAGGGACACCAAACCGCTGCGAGGAACCCACGGCAATGTCTGCTCCCCATTCACCTGGCGGCACCAAGAGGGTAAGAGCAAGAAGATCGGTGCTGGCGACGACAACCGCGCCAGCTTCATGGGCTTTCCTAGCCAATCCCTCATATGATCGGAGCGTGCCATCGGTTGATGGATACGAAAGAAGCAGGCCAAAAATTTTACCTGGAGTAAAGTCCAGTGTATCCTGGTCACCGACCTGGAGGGTGATATTCAATGGTTCCGCACGTGTTTGCAAGACCGCTAGCGTTTGGGGGTGACAGTCCTTTGCCACAAAAAACGTGTGACCCTGTATTTTACTTAATACACGGCACATGCTCATCGCTTCTGCAGCGGCGGTTGCCTCGTCCAACAGCGAGGCATTGGCGAGCGGAAGACCGGTCAGGTCGGCCACCATTGTTTGAAAATTGAGTAACGCTTCCAGGCGCCCCTGGGCGATTTCTGCTTGATACGGTGTATATTGTGTATACCAGGCTGGATTTTCCAGGATGTTTCTGGCAATCACGGGGGGCGTGAGACAATCGTAATACCCCATGCCGATAAATGATCGATACAGTTGATTGTGCGAACCTAGCCTACGCAGTTCGGCAAGCATGTCTTCTTCGGATTGGGCTATAAGGAGATTCAAGGGCTGGGTAAGGCGAATGTCTTGTGACACGGTGGCTTGAACCAGCGCATCAAGCGAAGCCAGTCCTAGTGTGCCTAACATTTCTTGAATTTGGCCGTCTGTCGACCCAATATGGCGATGAGCAAAGTCGGTCATGATTGGCTAAGTTCCAATAGGGAAACTCGGAAAATCGAGATAATCAGACGTGCGGCGCTTGAACCGAATATGGGGAAAAGAGGTGACTTGCACCGTAACAATACCGGAAACCCGTTGGCCTGTGATGGAAGTTGAGAAGTAAAGTCGAAATCCGTTAACGATGTTCACCGATGATAGAACAACAGCGAAACACAATAAACTCACCCTAGCATGTTTGCCTCTTTCCTGCAAAATCTCGTTCTGCTTGTGGCAAAGAGCTTTTGAGAGTTGATGGGATTTTTGTTGAAAATGATATTAGGAAGATTTTATTCTTAGGTCCTGATACGTTCTCACAAGTTCATAACAATAGAATCCAAGGTTTATAAAGGATTGGCATGATTATTCTCTCCAATATTCAGAAATTGTATGACGGGACGTCGGCTACGGCTGAGGCTATTCATGAACGGATGGATGTTTGGATTGATGGGGGTTTGATCAAGGCGGTGCAACCTCACAATCCCACGCATCCCCAAGGTTCGGAGGTGCAACGTGTAGACTGTTCGGCCTATACCGTGACCCCAGGCCTGATTGACTGTCATGGTCATGTGACGTTGTGGGGAGTTGGAAATGAGAATCTGGATCGTATGAATTCCCCGGAAGCACCATTTTGGGCTGAACGTATTCTCTATCGCACATTAGTCCATGGAGGGGTAACGACACTCAGAGATGTTGGGGGCGCGACTCACGTCTTGAAGCGGCTGGTGGAACAGGGGGTTTTATTAGGTCCACGCTTAAAACTGGCTATTTGTATGTTGTCCACGACCGGAGGGCATGCCGATTTTCGCGGACCGGATCGGTGCTGTGGGGAGCTGTCTCGGCTATGGCCTGCGGGTCCCGGGCGTCCTTCCAGCATCGTTGACGGACCTTGGGACTGTCGAAAACGCGTGAGAGAAATTGCGGCCTGTGGAGGGGATCTGGTGAAAATTTGTGCCAGTCCTGGTGTGGTCTCTCCGACGGATCACTTAGAACATCGCGATTTTACCTTGGAAGAAATGGAAGCCATTTGTGACGAAGCGGCAGGCCGGGGCATGTATGTAGCGGCGCATGCGCATAGTCAAAGCGGCATTCGCTTAGCCATTGAATCAGGGGTAAAAGACATTCAGCATATCTCGTTCATGGATGAAGCGTTGGCGGAATTGGCTTATGCCAAAGGCTGTACAGTCACGCCAACCTCCTGGGTGGGGCAGCGACTCTTGCAATCAGGGAATTTTAATGAATTTATTACTTCTAAAGTTCAAGCGGTGTCGGAAAGCCATGCGCGAGCAGTAAAGGTGGCTCACGCCAGTGGGTTGAAATTATTGGCGGGGACAGATCCAGTTCTGTCAGATATGCATGGTCGCAATTATATGGAATTAGTGGCCTTAATTCAGGAAGGTGTGCCGCCTTTGGCTGCGTGGTTTGGTGCGACGGGATTGGCTGCTGAGCAGCTCGGCCTCACGGATACAGGAACAGTGATTGAGGGGCGCCGCGCTGACCTTCTGATTTGCCAGGGGGATGTTGTCGAAGACCCGTCTCGTCTGGATGATGGGGCGTTAGTCGAGGTCTTGAAAGATGGATGGGGCTATCGGAATGGGTTGGAAGCCATTCCTCAGCAGACCTATGGGAAGGCCATGAATCAAGCTCTTCATGCAAGCTGAGCGTTGTTTTTGCTAGGAGCCTGTCGGACTTAGGATGAATCGGCTACAAAAGTGTCTCAGCGGTCCATATTTCGCCACTTTTTTGGCCCATAGTCCCACTATGGGCCGGCGAAATCCTCAAAATCTGAACTCGCTTAACCACTTTTTCGCTCTCGATTCCCTAAGCCCGACA
>CBDUWS010000161.1:0-4863 GCA_965370985.1 uncultured bacterium | reverse complement strand
TACTAGGATTTCTCGCGCTTTTAATCGGCGTGATCGGTATTATCGTTTTGGTGAAAAGTCGAAATAAATCCGATCGTCAATGACAACGGCGTTAAAGGAAAAAATGGTAGATCAGACGGCTAAACAGAACGGACAGGCTAATGAATGCCTTGCCCCATTAAATCTTCGACTGTTTCTACCTCCCCTTGGTTCTTGCCCATTGCCTCCAAAAGAGGGAGGGAACGATTCCCCACACAGATATTCATTTCGGTTGCAGGTCTTTCACCGATCGGATTGTTTTTTGAGGCGGCGGTCCAGGGCAAATCGCGTAATCCCCAAGTGTTTGGCAGCCAGACTTTTATTGAAATCGGATACGCGCATCACTTCTTCGATGAGTGTGCTTTCAATGTCCCCCAACGTATGTTCACCCAGCTTCATTTCAATACGCACCATGGGTTGATTTCCTTGAGTCACGACATTCACGGTTGAATGGGCGACTTCCTGAACCTCACGCGGGAGATCGCCACTCGTTAAACTTTGTCCCCGGCAAAAGATGACCGCCCGTTCAATAATATTTTCTAATTCCCGAATATTGCCTGGATAGGAATACCGTTCCAATAACTGCTGTGCTTCTGGATCGATTGCGGTCACATTTTTTCCTAAGTCTTTGCTGTGCCGAACCAAGGTTTGCAAACTCAGCGAAATGATATCTTCAACTCGATTGCGTAAGGGGGGAAGATCCAGGGACACGACATGTAACCGAAAAAAGAGATCCTCGCGGAAGTTCCCTTGAGCCACCTCTTTTCGGAGATCGCGGTTCGTGGCAGCGATCAACCGGAAATCGACATCAATATCTTGACGCCCTCCTAGGCGTTTAAATGACCGTTCCTGAAGCACCCGAAGCAGTTTAGCTTGCATGGTAGGATTCAGATCGCCAATTTCATCCAGAAAGAGTGTACCGCTTTCGGCCTGTTCACAGAGCCCTGGCTTCCGTTGATTGGCTCCGGTAAACGCGCCGCGTTCATACCCAAACAGCTCGCTTTCAAACAACTCTTGGGGAATGGCCGTACAGTTCACCCCAACGAATGGCCCTTGGGCCCGAGGTCCATTATGATGCAGCACCCGTGCGACAAACTCTTTTCCCGTCCCCGTTTCCCCAAACAACAACACGGTGGTCTTGTGATTTTGGGCCATCTCCTGAATTTGCCCGACCAACTCCCTCATACTGGGACTGTTGGAAACCAAATTCTGTAAGGCATAACGGCCCGGACGGTCTTGTGTTTCAAAATCGATCCGTCGACGGAGCGTCAAATATTCCAACGCCCGGTCGATCACCGGTTCGACACCGGACAAATCAACGCTTTTGATAAGAAAATCATATGCACCCAGCCGCATGGCCTCTACCGCATCTTCGACGGTGCCATAGGCGGTGAGCAAAATGACTAAGGCTTGCTGCGTTTTCGAGCGGACATGCTTGAGGGTTTCTAGACCGCTCATGCCGGTCATTTTCAAGTCCAGCAAGATGATATCAGGCAGATCAGAGTCCAGCGCCACGAGCAACGCCTCACCCGAATCAAAGCTGCGAATATCCTGGTGGCGTTTTGCCAATCGTCGGCTAATCGCCTGGCGAACCACCTCATCATCATCGGTCACAAAAATTGTCGCGCGCATCTGTTAGACCGTAGAAAGTTGTGCCTGGCACACACAAGGGAGCCACACCGAAATTGTCGCCCCCATACCTTGTTGGCTTTCCGCATGAATCTCGCCGCCATGCGCTTCAATAATATTACGACAAATGGCCAGTCCGAGCCCCGTTCCACGATGCTTCCCTGTCGTAAAAAATGGCTCGAATATTTTGGAAAGCACGTTGGGATCAATCCCTTTTCCGGAATCTTCAACTTTTAGCCGCAGGCCTTGGTGATGCTCATACAGTTCTTCAACAATAGACAGATGAAGCGTGCCATTGGGGGGCATGGCTTCAATGGCATTCTGAAGAATATTCAACACGACCTGCTTGAGTTGGTCGCGATCCGCGTGAAGGGCATTCAAACGCGTAGGCCGTTGATGGTTGACCTGAATGGCTTTCTGTTGCACCGGGTCTGACAAGACCTGTAGGGATTCCTCTAACAATTCTTCGAGCTGAAACGTGACCGGGAGGAAATCGCGCGGACGCGCATAATCGACGATTTGATTGACAATGCGATCCAAACGCCGCGTTTCCTTCAGGATGGTTTTCAAATCATCTCGTCGAGAATCCCCTTCTGTAAATTCCTCTAAAAGCAAGGACGCCGTGGACCCAATCCCCACTAAGGGATTCCGAATTTCATGCGCGATACCTGCAGCGACTTGCCCCAACGTGGCCAACCGTTCCGACCGACTCAATTGCGCCCGCATGAGTTCCAGCGCGGTAATATCAACATTAAATCCTTGATAGACTATGGTCTGGCCTGATTCATCTTTGATGGGAACCGCCCGGCTTAATACCCGTCTGGTTGTTCCATCTTGATGAAGAAATCGGAATACACGCTCGAATGCCTCACCTAGAGTCCGCGCGTCGTGAAAGGCCTGACGGACATCTTCCCGGTCATCAGAGTGAATCGCGTCCCACATCCGTTCCGGATCTAAGGCTTCATCGGGATTCAGCCCGGCTAAGACCCAATTTTGGCGATTACTAAAGATGACCTGGTTCTGTTCCATCGTAAAAATACCAATAGGAGCATGATCCACAATGCCACGGTACTTGGCTTCCGAAGACGTGATCTCTTCGTTCAGACTCCGCAGCTCTTGCTCCGACTGCTCAATCTGCTGAATATGCTGATGGATCTGTGTGCCCATCGTATTCATCACTCTGGTCAAATTCCCAATTTCATCTTGCCGATCCAGGACGGACACCTTCGGCATGGTTCCACCAGAAAAGTTTTCGACCGTTTTAACCAACGTGGTCAATGGACCAGTAATGGAGCGCGCAATCAGTTTCAAGGGAAGCAGCATGAGAATCAAGGCAAAGGCCCCTCCGCCCACGATCACGCTCATGAGAACGGAGCGATCTTCTGAACTACTGGCGAGCGCCTGCTGTAACTGCTCAACCTCCTGTCGATCAAAACGCGCCATTTCTTCCCGAATCGCCAACATCAATAACCGCCCTTTTTCCGCTTCAATATATTGCAAGGCCTCTTCCGGGTGACCCATTTTCACTCGCTCAATCAGGCGATCTTTATCAGACATCAGTAGGTGGATATTATTTTGGACGGATTTGACCAAAGTCCGTTGTGCTGGATCATTCTCCACCATTTGTCGAAGAGAATTGCCCAACGCCAACACCCGATGCTTGGCCGCTTGATAGGGTTGTAAAAATTGAGGCTTCTGAGTCAGCACATAGCCGCGAAACCCGGTCTCAAGGTCTACCACTAATCGCATGAATTCAGCGGAGGCACTTTGTATGTGGTACACCTCGTTCAGGTGGTCTTCATCGAGAGAAAACGTTTCAACACTGCGATAGGTCAGCAAACTTAAGACCAACACAGCCAGCATGGGAACCGCCGAAACCAACAGCAGCTTCTTGGCAAGGGGGAGATTCAAAAAAAGGGATGTCAATTTCATAAGTGGCAATGGAGAATTCTATCAGGACACAACTAGCCTTCCTGTTCTCGTGGAAACATAACCCAACAAGGGGAGCCTACGAAATTCATTTACCTTCTGTCCATGGTCTTATAACAGGGCTTGATGAAAAACCTTCCACCCACACCACAATTCCGACTATGGCAATCTTCAAAATGATGAATCTCCAATTATGTAGTAGTAGAGAACGAGGCAGTATTGCTATCATGAGATTAAGGCATTTTCTCAAGCACTTTGTCACACGGCATAGCATCACTGTTTCTTCCCATCTTCCAAATTGAGGAGACATGAGCGGAAAAACCCTTCTTATCGCATTGGGTACAGGGCTTATAGGCCTTATGCTTGGATGGAATATTGGCACCAAAACGGCACCCAGCACAGGCATCCCGATTCGAGTGGTCGCTGATTACCTCCATGCCGTCCTCCAAGCAGACCGCACCTTTTACACTCAACATGTCGTTGAACGAATGGAAGCTATGTTGATTGTGAACGCCACGGAAAAGTGGCGAGAAGACCGCACATTGCCACTCCCCGCCCAGTTCTTCAAAGAATCATCACGAGGGCTACAGGTGCGCGGAAAGCCGTTTCGCTACCGGCTGGTCAGCTTGTGGCCCATTAATCAGGAAAACGCCCCGGAATCGGAAAAGGAACGCCAGGCGCTAGAGCAAGTCATGACTTATGGAGAAGTAGCCGAGCAGGAAATTGAATTGGAGCAGCGGAAGTATTATCAAGCCATATTCCCTGATCGCGCTGTGAGCCGGGCCTGCGTCAACTGTCATAATGCTCATGAGAAAAGCCCCAAACGGGATTTCAAACTCAATGACATTATGGGCGGACTCGAAATATTAATTCCCATAGAATAGCAAGCTTCTTCCAATCAGACCTTCGAAACACGCCCACCACATCGCACCAAGAATATTGGTGACATCCTCTACCTCCTTTTCAGTGAAAAAATAAGCAAGGTTCACAATGGGAGTCGTGCACAGACACTGGCAGCAGTTCCACATTTTTAAAAAGGTCCTAGAGACCATTAAGGGGGCTATTGAATATTACCACTCGCATAGCCAGTAAATGCCCGAGGTGCGATCGGCGTCAGTAGCCAAGGGAATGGTCAAAAAAGCATGCCCCCGCGAAGGCGGGGGTCCGCCCAGCAAGGCCGCAGCCTTTTTTGACGCGCGGAGCGTACTCTCAGTACGTGAGCATGACAAAACGGCGACCTGCCTGCGCGTAGCCGCTTCGGCGAAGGCAGGGAACGCCGCTGGCGGC
>CBDUWS010000160.1:0-4902 GCA_965370985.1 uncultured bacterium | reverse complement strand
CTAGGAGCCATCCGGCTTTTTAGGTGTTTGGAACATGAAAAAAATGACCATTCCGACGGTACCCCAGTAAATAGCATATTTATGCCAAAACAAGACTTCCCCGAAATGCATGAACGCCATCGCGCAGAGCAGTGACAGCCCAATCACCACATACCGAATCGTTGGAGTATCCACCGAGGAATAGGCCCACAGCGCCATCCCTGAAAAATAAATAATCATGGGGAAAATACTGATTTCAGCACCGGTATTCACCGACAGAAAAACCTGCAAAAATCCAATGAAGACCATGGCGGACCCTACCATCTTCATGGCCACCTGCATTTGACGATTTTCCTGTTCTTCCACCTCGTCATCCTGAACGGGTGGACGGGCAGGAGATTTCGGGGCTACCGGATCCTCGAGTGGTTGATGATTGGGGTCGGTACTCATGATTACCACTTAAAGTGCTTGCTCAGGGTGAGGCCTTGCTGAGAATACGATGATCCCATCGAAGAACCATAGAGTTGCGTTGGAATGTCTTGCATGCGTTCGTACATCACTTTGAAAAACGTTTGACCGTCTTGAATCCGAAAGGGCACATCGTGTGGCCGCACTTCTAACACCACCTGCGTCCCTTGGCGCGTGGGATTGGCATAGCCAAATCCAGGATCGAAAAATCCGGCATAATGGGTACGCAATTCTCCACAGGCCGCTTCATACGCTACCATTTCCGCGGAATATCCTGGAGGCACCTGGATCCGTTCTTTGGAAGCTAATATATAAAATTCCTCGGGTTCTAAGAGCATGGTTGCCGTGCCATTACGATAGAGAGGCTCCCAATAATCCGCTGCGGAATAGTGCCCGATCTTACTTAAATCAATGATGTGACTATTTTTCTTAGCCCGGTAGCCGACGATCGCCTGACCCTCGTCAGCGTTGCCTCGTAAATCCACTCGAAGAAACAATCCATTATCCACGCGCAGGTCCTTGACCGGTAACGGACGGTCCGAATTTCCATCCTCGCCATTATGGCACAGTAAGGGGGTTTTGCGATGTACGGCCCGTAGGGATGTATCTGAAACCAGTGGTTTCCCAGACATGAGTCGCAATTGGTTCAATGCCAATCCCGCTTTGATTCGAATGGTAAATGACCGGGGGACAATTTCCAAAAACAGCTGGCCCTGATAGCCGGGACGGACTTCATCAAACCCCACGTGAAGGTCCGTGACCACGCGGGTAAAAATATCCAATCGACCCGTGGAACTTTTTGGATTGGTGCGACCTCGAATGTCTTTGGGAAGCTTGAGTCGTTCCATCAACGGTACCAAATAGACATGCCCTTTTTCCAGAATCGCCCCTTCGCTTAAATCCATGTCGTACATCACCAAATCCGACCGATACAGATCTTCAATGGTGAATTGCGACTGCTGATCGAAGGGTTCGGGAAGAAAACTGCTAAGCAACCGATAGGCTTTGGTGCCTAATCGTAAATCCAGACTGGCAGGTTGGATCTGCTCTGGAGAAATGGGCACATCAGCGCGAATGGCACCCTGACGGACTAACGTGCGCAATTGTTGGAACGGAAGAATGCCTGATTTACGTGGAGAGGCCATTATGGGTCCGTCACGAAATACCCGGTACAATTGGCCGAGACGATTTTGGAGCGATCCAAGGAACGAAGAGCGCACATACCGGGAGTATGGAAGCGATGAGCGACGCCGGCGCAGCCCAAAAGCGTCCCAATTGCATCGGGTATTTCGTGAGGGACCCTAGTGATCATCCATAGCCCCGGCGCTGCACATATCACGCGAAACGGAAGTACTTACCATCGGCAATTCCCGATTGTCGGTTGTTGGGGGTTGCGGGTAATGATAGGTTTTATTTTCGAAATTTTTGAGCACCGCCCCCTTTTCATCCAAATTCAACAGATATTCGTTCGGCAACAACGGTATTTTTCCACCGCCGCCTGGTGCATCAATGACAAAATGCGGAACCGCCATGCCGCTCGTGTGGCCCTGGAGTGCTTGGATAATTCGTAAACCGGTTTCCACGGTGGTTCGAAAATGATTCGTTCCTTTTGTGAGATCAGCCATATACAAGTAATAGGGTTTGATGCGGGCTAGAAGTAATTGATGCATCAGGCGTTTCATGATTTCGGGGTCATCGTTGACCCCTTTTAACAACACCGTTTGAGCCCCCAATGGGATCCCTGCATCCGCTAAACGCCCGCAGGCTTCCTTGACTTCCGGGGTCAACTCATCCGGATGGTTAAAATGTAAATTCATATAAATGGGGTGGTATCGCTTGACGATTTCACACAATTCCGGGGTGATGCGTTGCGGAAGCGTCCCAGGCACCCGGGTCCCAAATCGAATCAATTCCAAATGAGGGATGGACCGAAGCGCCTTGAGAATTCGTTCAATTAAATTATCGGGTAACAGCAACGGATCGCCACCAGATAAGATGACATCTCGTACTTCGGTATGTTCTCTCAAATAGGCTACAGCCTGATCTAACTCGCCATTCTTCAGAAATCCGGGTTTTCCAACTAATCGTTTACGTGTACAAAACCGGCAATAAATCGGGCATTGATTAGTCACCATGAGCAGGACCCGATCCGGATATCGGTGCACCAAATGTGGCACCGGGCTATCGGTATCTTCCTCGAGTGGGTCATCCTGAGCTCCAATATCGTCTAATTCAATGCCCTCGGGAACAACCTGTTTCCAAATGGCATCGCCCTTTTCTTTTATGGTCGCGAGGACAGTCGGAGTGATTCGCATGGGGTAGGGACCAACGACATCCGCCACTTCTTTTTCGTCCACGCCTAAATGCTTGGCCAAGTCCTTAGGTTTGGTGATGCTTTGGGCCAGAATTTTTTTCCAATCCTCCATAACTTAGTCCTTCCTTTCATCCTGCGAACTGAGGGGTAGGTTGGATGCTGCTCCAGATTCATGCCCATTGGCAATGTAAGTATCCAGATAGTTCACAATCTCTTCGGTCTCCGTCAACACCATCTCTCCATCAACCAGAACTGGCACATAATATTGTCCAGAGGCTTCATAGACGGATTTTCGAAACGGACGTACATCCGGGACGGTTTCATCTTCGTACACAATACCCTGATCCGCGAGCTTTTGCCGGACCACTTCACATTCCGGGCACCATTCTGTGTGATAGAGCTTCATTAGTTGTGCAGGTTGGGAAAATTCGCCTTCTCTCATTGTACCAGTCTCACTTCTTCGGCGTTTGTTTCACGTATTGCCTCTTTATTCGGCATGATCGACCCTACAAGGAGTCATCACGGCCTCCCGCATTCCATGAATCATTTTTTTATCTTTCGGACAGATCGTGGCCAAAACTCCACCTAATTCGGCCTGCCCATCCACCACAAAATAATAGGGGGATAAACGCACCCGCCCTTCCATGCTGGTTTCCGCACCCGATGGATAATCGTAATATTCAACCACAACCACCCGTCCTTTGTGAAATTTCTGGAGAATGGAGGGATTAGTCGCGAAATTGTCCAGGGCGAGTTTCAGCCTCTCATTCCATTGCTGTTGGGACATATCATGGCCAATTGACACCCCACGGCTGCCCCAGGCCAATTCAGAAAACCCTGAAACCTTCAGGACATAGTGCCGTTCTTTTTGGGTGGCGTCTCCCAACCAATCCCAGTTCGACACAGCATGGTTCCGATGCCGCAACCCGGGAATGACTGCAGTCGGTGGAAGAGGCCGGGGATCCAAGACCCATGTTGGTGGAATAATGGTCTGAAGACATTCAATCGTTTCGGATGAGAGCACCTTTTCCCAAAAGGGTTCCAACATGGGATGATGGATCAAGGCCAAGACCAATTTTTCTTCCATCCACGGCTTATACGGCGGCGTCACCACGACGCGGCCTTTTTTCGCACTATAGGTAATCAATTCCCCTTTGGGAATGTTCTTGAGATCAAATAATTCGAAAAAGCGGTAAATCAGGGAAACAGGATGGTCCTGCCCGCCCTGCTGAACCAACAGCCCTTCCTCAGTAAATCGGATGTCCCGGGGATGGACGCAATAGGCTTCCCATCCCTCCTGAAGGAGTTGTGTGACAACCCACTGCATTTCTGCTCGATAGGCATCCGCTTCATCGGATACCACAATGGCCATGCTCCAAGGTTGCCCCTTGATAGCCCCTTTCAACATGCTGGAGAAATTTTTGATCAAGCCATCTGTGCTGGGCCATACCGACGCTCCCTGTTGGGCATACATTCGACTCAGACTGCCGGTTAACCCGATCCCCCCAGGCACCGAGTCTAGTTCCGTCAACGCCATACCGGAATCCGTCGGAATAAGATCAGGGCGAATGACCCCGGGCACATGATTCTTGAAACGATTCATCCTGGCAAAATCCAGCAGATCGTCTGGTTTACCCATATCTAAATATTTATGGACCCATGTAGGTTGAGTGCCTTTTACACTTTCCATATATAAGCGATTTATCGCCTGATAAAACGCCAGAAGATGCTGACCAAGATCTTCAAGAAATTTGGCTTGCTGAGTGGAGAGCAAAAAAGGATGACAGCCAATGCGCCAATGATCTTCTTTTCCGTCCACAAAAAGTTCATCGTGGATGAGGGTCTCTCGAAAATCTTGGTAGGGATTAAGTGCCACTAAAGAATTTTCCTGGTTAATGTACCGGATATTGGCAAATCCATATGTTCAGGATTCCAGGTTAAGACAAGGGCTGAGAATGCCACGGGTGGGGATAGTGAAGGACGGTACATACTGAATTCCTTGACTCAAAACGGCGGAGAAAAAGATTGTGATCTGCATATTCACCCCGTCGAGACGATGGGGTCACAGACAGGCAGGAGTCCTGGCTACTAATCGTTGCATAAGCAGATGGTAGCATGCTTTTTTTAAACCAGACAAGTTG
>CBDUWS010000159.1:0-4907 GCA_965370985.1 uncultured bacterium | reverse complement strand
CCGGTTATTCTTGGCGAAGGACAGAGAGAGGAGGAAAACCCAGCAAACGGTAAGTTCCAAGAATTCCCGTGACGAGGGTGAGCGCGATCGTCATCAGGAGTCCGGTCAGTAAATCGGTCATATTGAGGGTCCAGGTTAAGTCAAAAAAGAAATATAAGATTGACCACGAGAGGAGGCATCCTAGACCCAGTCCTACCAACCCGGCGAACCCACCAATCAGGCCAAATTCCGTGCCGAGTGAAAACAGCAAAAGTCCACGACCTCCACCCAGAGCCTTTAAAATGGCGAGTTCGTGTAATCGCCGATAGCGGTTGATAGAAATCGCAGCGATCATGACCACGGCCCCGGTTATGAGGCAGAGGAGTGCGAGTGCCTGTATGCCCATCGCCAGTTGCCGAAATATTTTGGCAATGTTGTCCAAGACGTCACCTACATGTATGGCCGTTATATTGGGCATGGTCGCCACAATAGCTTGTTGAAGAGGGATTTCCACGGTTTTTGGAACCTTGGCTGTAGCAATGTATGTGATGGGAACACCATCAAGCGAGCCTGGTTCCACGATCATAAAAAAATTCATGGAAAAAGAGCCCCAGTCGACTTTCCGAAGACTGCTGACTTTTGCCACAAAGGGAACACCCTGAATGTTTAACGTGAGGGTGGACCCGAGCGACAGCCCCAAATTTTTGGCGGCGTCTTCTTCTACCGATACCAAAACCGGCTTGTCACGGATTTTTGGCCCGTCCAAAGAGTGTTTGCCTTGGGTGTTTCCCCACCATTGTCCCTGAGTCAGTAGGTTGTCCTTGGGGAGAGTTTCAAATGATGTCACGACATATTCTCTCGTGAAATACCAGCCGTTTCGTTTCCCTTTATGTTCTTCAGGATTGATGGGTCGTCCATCAATGGCGGTGAGTCGAGATCTCACGACCGGAACCAAGTCATACGGTGCGTTTGGTATGTGTTGTTCTAGCACTTGCTTAAAGGAAGCATATTGATCCGGTTGGATATCAATGAAAAAAAATGTGGGAGCGTTCGTTGGGATTTGATCTTCAATGAGATCAAGCAACGTTTGTTGTACGGTGAGGAGCGTGGTCATCAGCATGATGCCAATCCCAATGGCTAAGGTCATGGCCTTTGTAAAATTCCCGGGTCGTTGGAGATTGTTTGCGGCATGGCGTAACAAAAACTTTTGAGGAAAGTGAATGTGCCGGAGGATCCAAAATAAAACACTCGTCCCACCCAATAAGATTAGAATGGAGGCAATGAAGGCGCCAGAAAAGAAGAAACCGAGAGATAAAGAATGGGCTTGCCAGATGGCTAACCCTAGCAGACACCCTGCAATGAAGAGGCTCGTCATTCTTTGTACGCGGTCGTCCCACCAGTCTTTTACTGCCGAAGCCATTTTCGTTGTCCAATGGTGTGGCCCGATTTGAAAGGTCGAACGATCGACATCCTGGCGAAAAACCAAGGATGGCGAAACAGAGCGAATAGCCAGCAAGGGCCACAGGGAAAAAGCCAGCGTGGCCAATGTGCCGACGGCGATTCCACGCAGAATCGGAGTGAGCGTAGGATATATCGGAAAGCTTTCGGGAATGATGCCTTGCAGCAGCAGAGGCAATCCCTGGTGGAGCCCTGTTCCGAGTATTCCGCCGACCAGACTGCCGATACCTCCCAGGAGCAGACTTTGTGTGAGATAAATTTTTATGATCTGTGAAGAATCTGCTCCAAGAGTTTTGAGGGTAGCAATGATCGGAGTTTTTTGAGTAATAAATCCTTGAATGGTGCAGGCGACTCCGATGCCTCCGACTAAGAGAATCGTCAGTCCAATTAGGCCGAGGTAGAGCGTTAATTGGTCTAAAAAGCGGCGAAGTCTAGGTTGGGCATCACGGTAGGAGTTGATCTGAACACCTTCCCGACTGAGGCGTCCCCGAAGTTCTCCAAGCCATCGTTCGAGATTCGAAGAATCAGCCAGTTGTAAGCGATACCGTTCATGAATGCGGCTTCCAGTTTGGACGAGTCCTGTCGTATTCAGAGCTTCTCTGGAAATCATGACGCGAGGGCCCAAGCTAAAGGCTGTGGCGATTTTATCGGGTTCTTTGACAAGAATGCCTGTGATCATGAAATTGGCTTGGCCAATACGAAGCTCGCTGCCAAGATCTAGATCTAGACGAATGAGCAGCGATTTCTGGGCGATGGCACCAAAGCAGGGTAATCGTTGGCAACCTGATGGAATGGGTGCCAAGAGCTGTTTGGTTGTTTGGGCAGGTTCAACCATAAGATTACCATAGAGTGGATAGAAAGAATCCAGAGCTTTCAGTTCAACCAGTTGCGAGGTGGCATTTGTTGTCTGATTGCTAGATTGGCTGAATTCAACGGCGGCCATGGCCGCCAGCTCGGTGATATGCGATACAATGATCTTTCGTTCAGAGAGGGAATCCAGCACGTCTTGCCCATTTTGGCTCATGGTGCGTCGCCAAGATAACTCGATATCGCCGCCTAAAAGGCCTCGGGCATCTCCCAAAATGGCCTGTTCGACATTCGTGGCAAAAAGGTCCACGGCCACAATGGCTCCGACTCCTAAGGCGATACAGAGAAACAAGAATACGAAGCGGGACCATGATTTGGTGGTTTCCCGCCAGGCCAATTTTAGGGAAATGGGCATCATGTAGTTTGAAGTTTGGAAATCACGATGGAAGAGAGGTGTCGTTTACGATGGCCCCATCACGCAACGTCAAGATACGCTGGGCGCGAGCTGCAAGTGCCGTATCGTGAGTGACCAATATTAATGTGCTGTCGTGTTGTTCATGAAGTTGCCATAATAGATCAATCACCAGGTTTCCTGTGGAGCTGTCGAGATTGCCGGTGGGTTCATCAGCCAAAAGAAGTGGCGGCTGGCTGATAAATGCCCGTGCCAGGGCGACTCGTTGCTGTTCTCCTCCAGAGAGTTGAATGGGATAATGATGAAAACGCTGTTCCAGCCCTACAGCCTGTAGAAGCGACTTGGCGCGTTCTTCGCCCGAGGGCACTCCCTGAAGTTCCAACGGGAGTGCCACATTTTCGATAGCTGTCAGGGTAGGTATCAGATGGAAGGCTTGAAAGACATAACCAATATGTTGGCGACGAAAGTGTGCCATGGCTCTTTCTGCCAACGTGGTAATGTTGGTCCCGTGAATATGGATGGTGCCGTGCGTGGGTCGATCGAGCCCGGCCAGGAGACCTAAGAGTGTTGATTTGCCGCTGCCTGACGGGCCGACAATGGCAAGAACTTGCTTGGCCGGGACCTCAAAGGAGATGTCGTGTAAAATTTGAACAACCTGGTTTCCCGCCGACAGTTGCATGCCAAGCTGATTGACAGAAATCAGAGGCTGAGAAGAAGGAAATGGGGAATGGAACAAGGGAGAATCCAATGAAGGAACAGGCACGTTGGTTAACGGTCGGAAGTCATAAAGTTGATACTGGGGGGAAGTTTCTTGATCAAGCCCTTATGGCCTTGATTATCTTACCAGCCTCTGTCCTCTTCTGTCTGACCATGCTGGGGTGTGACGTTCAAGAAGGTTCCCCTGTCGGTAATGTTGAATTACAAGGCAACGCCCCTCAAGTTATCCCAATTCAGGATAATGTACGTTCGTCTCTCCAACAGGAAAAATCAAAGGCCAACGATCTCCCTCGAATTGTGGCTTTTGGTGATAGCTTAACGGCTGGACTTGGCGTGTCGCCTGATGATGCCTATCCAGGACAATTGGCTCGATGGTTGCGTGAACGGGGATTAGCTTACGAAGTCATCAATGCGGGAGTGTCTGGTGATACTTCGGCCGGAGGTCTCAGACGAGTCGAGTGGATTTTGAAAACCCAGCCCAGGTTAGTCATTTTGGAACTGGGCGCAAACGATGGCCTTCGTGGCCAACCCTTAAAAGAAACCTATGAAAACCTCAAAGGAATCATTGAAGGCCTACAAGCCAAAGGAGTAATTGTGGTGTTAGCAGGTATGCGTCTCCCCCTTAATTATGGAGATGACTATACAGAAGAGTTTTCTAATCTGTATGAACGGCTGGCCAAGGAATATGATGTTCCTTTCATTCCATTTTTCTTGGAAGGTGTGGCCACTCATCGGCATTTAAATCAAAGGGATGGATTGCACCCCAATGCCGAGGGATATTCCATTGTGGTGCAGAATGTGTGGAGAACGCTTCAGCCGATCCTCAAGGAATGGGTTCCTCAAGGATAGGAAAAAATTATTGCCCCTCTTTCTCATGAAAAAGGGGCAACAAGAATACTTAGAAAACAGAATGAGGTGTCGTTTTTTGGAAAATGTTGGACTAGGAGCCTGTCGGGTTTAGGGAATCGAGAGCGAAAAAGTGACTGAGCGAGGGAAGATTTTGACGATTTCGCCGTCCTACAGTGGAACTATGGGCCAAGAAATCAGCAAAAAATGAGCCGCTTAGCCACTTTTGCAGCCGATTCTTCCTAAGTCCGACAGGCTCCTAGGTCTTAAAGAAAATGTCGTAGGCGCCATACGCAAGGATTATCGCAATAGTGCCATAATACAAGGAGGTAATTCCTTCATACCCTCCGCCCGGGACATTAGCCATTGCTGGGGCCGCCGCTAACAAAAATAACGTACTTAAAGTGATAATCCGACTCATACCAAAACCCTCACTTTCTGACTAGAAGAACCTTGAACTGATTGTTGGATCCTGTAGCGTACTTTTCTGTATATGACAGGATGATAGACAATTTTATTTCTCTGATGCAACCCAGGTTTCGAAAAATCGATTCAATTGAATTTATTTAATTAATATTACGTAATTTCTAGAAAAACGCTTAGGGCTTCAGAAATCTGATGACTGAAACGGGGAAGGCCTGAGAAGGGGCACTTATCCGAAATCATAAAATAAATATACGTGAACACT
>CBDUWS010000158.1:0-4918 GCA_965370985.1 uncultured bacterium | reverse complement strand
AAAATATCTTCGTTCGTGACAGTGCCCACTATTTCCCCAAGGGCACTCAAGGCCATTCGTAGCTCTAGAGCCACACATTCGGCAGATTGTGTATCATCAATCGCCGTTAGGGCATTATGCAAGGCCTCGGCAGCTTGTTGAAGCAGAACTTTATGCCTCAATCGAGAGACTAACACTGAATCGCCTGCTTCGTACCGGTGCCCTACAGCCAATTTTTTGATGGTTCGTTTGACCTGATCAATGCCCTCCCCCGTCACCGCACAGGCTTGGACAAACTCCGTTGCTTGCACAACATGTGTTTCATATTGCCGAACGATAGCTTGAAAATCCTCTAGGGAAACTTTTGGTGGGAGATCATGTTTATTTAAAATCATCACACGAGGTTTTTGCCTGTATTGTTTAATAAAATCCACATCTTTTTCGGTGAGTGACTGGCTTTGATCAAACGCCATGACCAGCACATCCGCTTGTTTTATAGCAGCTTCGGCTCGGCTCATACCTGCTTGCTCTAATTCGTCGGTCGTCTCTCGTAACCCGGCGGTATCGAACAGGCGAATCATCACGCCTTCGACCATCACCGACTCTTCAAGCACATCGCGGGTTGTGCCGGGAATTTGGGAAACGATGGCCCGATCGACATCCAGAATGGCATTCAATAGGCTGGACTTACCCACGTTGGGTCGTCCGAGAATGACTGTTCGAATTCCTTCGCGAATAATCCGGCCTTCCTGGGCCGACTCGATCAGTTTTTCAATACCTCCTACCATCTTTCTGAGTTTCTCTTTTAATTCGTCCTGTTCAATGAACTGAATATCTTCTTCACCAAAATCCATTCCAGCTTCCACATGAGCCAGAAGCTTAACCAATGCATCCCGATGGCCCTGAATGACTCCAGACAATCCGCCCTGGAGATGTTCCTGCGCTAATTTCAGACTGTGAAGAGAGTTCGCTTGAATGGTGTCCAATACTGCCTCGGCTTGAGTCAGGTCTAGGCGCCCATTTAAAAACGCCCGTTTGGTAAATTCTCCCGGTTCAGCCAGCCGGGCTCCGACTTGGGTAAGGGCTTCGCAAATCGCTTGGACAATGAGCGGCCCACCATGACCATGGATTTCTACAACATCTTCGCCCGTGTAGGACCGTGGCGCTCGCATGATCACGACCAGCACCTCATCCAATACTGGGGCGGAACTTTGTTTCACCTGGTCGGGAGTTTGGCAATGATCCCAAAGAAATTTTCCCAAATACAATTGATAGGATTTAATTTCCGCAAGTGCCTTACCACAACGAAGCCGGACAATCTTCGAAGCCATGGAGAGCGCATGCGATCCGCTGACTCGCACAATACCCACGCCCCCTTCACCTGCGGGGGTGGCGACGGCGCAGATAGTGTCGTCTAAGGCACTCATACTCTAGGGAGTGCTGAAAAAGTTCGCCAGCTGCGTTCCCTGCCTTCGCCGAAGCGCTTCGCGCAGGCAGGTCGCTCCTTGGTCGTGCTCACGTACTTTCGTGTACGCTCCGCGCGCCCAAGCAGCTGCGGCCTTGCTGGACAAATCTTTTTGAACACTCCCTCCGTTGTTATGGTATTTCTCCCCATCTGACATATTGAGATCCTTTTGAGCAATTTTTAAATTGTTCAAAGTCCCCTACCAACACCCTGCGTTAGGATTTTTTCGATTTGCCTGCTGACGTACCGGCTTGCGGAGAGGAGGATTTCTTTTTTCCTGGCTTGTTAGGACCAGACGATGGCGGATCGGTCTTGGCGATTTCCGTCGTTCCTGTTTTAGGAGGTGGAAGGACATAGCGATCTGTCACAAATTGCTGTGTGATTGTTAACACATTATTGGTCACCCAATATAATACGAGCCCCGCAGGGAATGTCACAAACAGAAATGTCAGGCCAATCGGCAAAATCAACATCATTTTGGCCATATTGGGGTCTGCCGTTGTCGGCATGATTTTTTGTTGCACGAACATGGAGACGCCCATGAGCACTGGCAACACATAAAACGGATCCTGGATGGACAGGTCGTTAATCCAAAGCATAAATGGGGCCTGCCGCAGATCGATAGTCATATACAAAATATTAAATAACGCAATAAAGACCGGCATCTGGAGAAACATCGGTAGACACCCGCCGACCGGGTTAACCTTATGCTCCTTGTATAACTTCATCAATTCCGTGTTGAGCTTTTGTTTGTCGTCTTTATATTTTTCTTGGAGTTTCGCGACCGGGCCCTGGATAGTCTTCATCCCTTGCATGGATTTGTAGCTTTTATATTGCAGGGGCACGAACAACAACTTAATGCCAAGGGTCAATATAATAATGGACCACCCAAAGTTGTGCGTATAATCATTGATATATCGGAGAACTGAAAACAGCGGTTTCGCGACAGCCTTCACCGGCGCCCAACTGCCATAAATAAACCATCCGAAATCAATCGTATCTTCCAACCCGTTTTCAAAAGATTTCAGAACATCAAATTGTTTGGGCCCCGCATATAAACGAGCTTTATGGACTTGTCCCTCCGATCCAACCGGTAAGTTCAACCCAGCGGATACGACCATTTCATTTTCAAGTTTTGCAAAAAGACCGGTTGCGTCTTCCGGCATAAAGACACTGATGAAATATTTATCTTGGAGTGCCAGCCACTTCACAGGGCCTTCTCGGCGAATGATGGGATCCTCTGCCTCAGGCGACTCTTTGAACACTTCCTCACTCTCACCCATCATCCAAGCAGATCCCAACAGTCCGATGAATCCTTGGCCCCATTCCACGACTCCAAAATTCGTTCCTAAAACTAGGTCCAATTTCTCTGAAATTCCGCGTGTGCGGATTTCTATATCCACCACATACGAGTCGTAATGAAAAACAAGAACTTTTTCCACCCACACCTCGGAGTCATCTGACTCGTAGGTGAACACCACTCTTCCTGTAGGATGTCTTTCGTCCAATTCCTCAAAGTCTTTTTCCACACGATACGGATTTTTCCGAAGTGTGTTAGTCAGTTCCTCATGGCCTTCAGATCCCAAGGTCAACGGCCCTGGATACTGCCCATTGGGATAGACCAATTGAACAGGCACATTCTCCTCTGTTTGCGTTAAGAATTTTTTCAATTCCCAGGAGGTGATGACCGCACCTTGGTTGGAAAGCCCAACTCGGACCAAGGGTGTTTCAATAAAAATAATTTCTTCTTCAAGCTCGACAGCTTGATCAGGTGACATTTCGGAATTGTCAGAAGATATTGTCGTATTTTCTAGAGAGGAGTCGGCAGTTGCAGAAGAAGAACGATCAGTTCGCAAGCTATCTTGCGAATCGTCTTTATAGATTTCCTCATCGATAATGGGCGAGTTCGAAAACGGAGAGTAGCCTAGTTCCTTCAGAAGAAGGTCGTAGCCAAAGATAATCCCAAGGGAAAGTACTAGGAAAAGGACAACGCGCTTTTCCATATAGTTAACCCTGAAATCTCATGAACACTGGTGGCAAATTACCGTCGGATAGAGGTAGATATTTTGAGGTTAGGGGACCGGATCGAATCCCCCGGAATGGAAGGGATGACATTTCAACAGACGACCTGTTCCTAACAGCAGACCTTTCAGAGGCCCATGTTTATCAATGGCTTCCAAAGCATAGTGAGAACACGTGGGTTCAAAACGGCAACACAACCCAATAAATGGCGAAATTCCAAGCTGATACCCAGCGATCATTTTTTTTAAGAACCACGTCATTCCGGCCTCATGGATTCAATCATTCCAAGCTGTCTAAGCATCTGGTTCCAAGCCATCTCCACTTCCTGAAACTTGGATCGAAGAATTTTTACCTTGGGATAGACGATGCAGTGATGGCCGAGGGCCATATCGGAATAGGAAGCTCTAGTCAGTTCTCGAGTAATCCGTTTCAGCCGATTCCGCGTTACGGCTTTTCCCACCCGGCGTCCCACAACTACCCCCATACGAGATAATTCATCTTCCGGGACTCGGCTATGGATAAAGGTAAAAAACGGGTTCCGTGCCACGGAACCTGTCGCTTTTACCTCATCATATTCATGTTTCTTTTTTAAAAAAAACGGGGGACCCTCCCTGACTCACTTCTACTCATCGGAAACCGTGAGCCGTGATCTCCCCTTTTTCCGTCGGCGAGCAAGGACTTTTCTCCCATTCTTGGTACTCATCCGTTTCCGAAACCCATGGTCTCGTTTTCTCTTTAAATTCGAAGGCTTTCGCGACGTAAATGACATGGTATGGTTCTCCTTTAGACCTTTTTCTTATGAACTGACCATTCTATGGGTCAATAGGGTAAGAGTCAAACGTATTTTCGATTCTTTCACTCGCTATGGGCGTATCCGTTCGTTGACTGGATATAGGCAGAAAGATATAGTCGGATTCAATTTTCTTGCCTTTTCCCCTTTAATAGAACAGGAAATTTCGTGCTTCGATCCGTCAAAGGGCTCAAGGATATCCTTCCACAGCAAGCCTCCCAGTGGCAGCACATTGAGACGGTCGCACGGACCATGGCTTCCCAATATGGGTTTTCTGAAATCCGTATTCCCATATTTGAATTTACAGAACTGTTCTCTAGGAGTATCGGAGGCACAACGGACATTGTCGAAAAAGAAATGTATACCTTTCCTGACCGAGACGGAAGTTCTTTGACCTTGCGACCGGAAGGGACTGCTGGCGTCGTGAGAGCCGTCCTAGAACATAAGCTTTTAGATTCACCCACCACTCGAAAACTGTTTTATCTTGGGCCCATGTTCCGTCATGAACGTCCCCAGGCCGGCCGCTATCGCCAATTTCACCAATTTGGGGTCGAAGCCATTGGAACAGATGACCCTCTCATAGATGTGGAAGTCATTGTTTTGTTATGGCAATTTTTCTTGACTTTAGGACTTAAGGACCTAATCCTACATATCAACTCTAT
>CBDUWS010000157.1:0-4960 GCA_965370985.1 uncultured bacterium | reverse complement strand
CCTAAGTTGAGCGATTCTTATGGATGAGATGTGCCAAGACCTTGGGATGCCAGGGGTTTTGATAAACGCAGGTAGACCCTTCCGGTCTGTCGAAGCTTTTCAGAATCGCTGGCGCGCAAGGGATTGGGGCAGGTCGCCATAAAGAATCGCTCAATTTAGGTTTAAGTCTCAATTTGTGCTTGTGCTGCCTCAATAAGTCTGACAAAACAGGCCTATCATGACAAGATTATTGTCATAACCTGATTTCTGTTCGTAACAATTACGTTCAAAGTTGTACTACAGGAAAACCTCTCGAAACCATGATAACGAAAAACGACCCAAAAAAGATCACGAGAACGACTGGAGAATTTTTATGAAAAACCACATAATGGAGCCCATCATGGCTCATCCTACCATCACTTCAAACGATTCGCCCCGTTTATCCATGGGCAAGATTTTCACAGGTGTCATCTTTCTCCTGGGAATAGGGGCGTTCGTGTATTTTGATCTTGGTCAGTATTTATCTCTTGACTCCCTCAAAGCCAATCGGGATTTACTGCTGAACTATACCGACACACATTATGCAACTGCGGTAGGCATATTCATTCTCGTCTACATCCTTCAAACCACATTTTCTTTTCCAGGAGGAGCCATTCTCACATTGACCGGAGGCTTCCTGTTCGGCAGCCTAATGGGAACATTTTTCGTTAATATCGGAGCCACCGTTGGAGCGACACTCGCATTTTTAGCAGCACGTTATCTTCTGCGAGATTGGGTAGAACGAAAATTTGGCGATTGGCTGGGTCCCATTCAGTCGGGATTTGCCCAAAACGCATTCAGCTATCTCATGACACTGCGTCTCATTCCGGCTTTTCCATTTTTCTTGGTGAACCTCGTCTCCGGTCTCACGCGCGTCAATCTCGGAACTTATATCCTTGCTACCTCCCTTGGAATTATTCCTGGTAGCTTTGTCTTTGCATTTGCGGGACGTCAACTCGGGTCTATTAATTCCTTGAGCGAAATTGCGAGTCCACCGGTTTTATTGGCCTTTACCCTCTTAGGTCTCTTGGCATTGATGCCTATAGCCTATCGAAAATGGACAAAAAAACGTCCGGCTTCTCAAGAATTATAAGCAAGCAATTATTCCCTTTTAGGAACCCTGAGGCATAACATGAAGACTGCTCAAGCTACAAGCGATCCAGCCTTGATCCTTCCTCAAGACCAATTTAATGAAGAATTAGTCAATAATGTACATCCGCCGCAATGGCAAAATCCTACCCCATCAGGTCGATACAATTTAGTAGTCATTGGAGCGGGTACGGCAGGATTAGTCACGGCAGCCATTGCCACAGCCCTCGGAGCCAAAGTGGCCCTGATTGAACGACACTTAATGGGAGGAGATTGCTTGAACGTCGGATGTGTCCCGTCCAAAGGGGTTATTCGAGCCGCAAAGGCCTGGAACGCCGTCCGGGAGGCCGAACAATTTGGACTACATGCGTCAAAGGACGTGACAAGAGATTTCGGTGCAGCCATGTCCCGCATGCGAAAACTCCGAGCCCGGATCAGTCATGCCGACTCAGCTCATCGCTATACCAAGCTTGGAGTGGACGTGTTTATCGGCAACGGCCGGTTCACCAGTTCCAGCACCATTGAAGTAGAAGGAACAACGCTCCAATTCGCCAAAGCGGTAATCTGCACGGGTGCGCGTGCGGCCGCGCCACCGATCCCTGGGTTGGATCAAGTTAATTACCTAACGAATGAAACCATTTTTTCCCTGACAGATCTGCCTGCACGACTCGGGGTGATCGGCGCAGGACCGATTGGTTGTGAGATGGCCCAGTCGTTCGCTCGCTTCGGCAGCCAGGTGTTTCTCGTGGAAGCCATGCATGGCATTCTCATCAATGAAGATCGCGACGCCGCAGAAATCGTGGAACAGTCGATACTCCATGATGGAGTGCAGCTACTTTGCTGTGGAAAAGACTTGAACATTAAGCTGGTGGACGAAGTCAAACACATGTCCGTGGACTCCCATGGCCAACATTATGACATCCCTGTTGACGAAATTTTAGTGGGAGTTGGGAGATCTCCCAACACAGATGATTTAGGCCTGGAAACCGTCGGTGTGGATTTTGATCCCAAAGGGGTAAAGGTCAATCATCGACTACAAACAACCAATCCTAAAATTTTTGCAGCCGGCGACATTTGCTCTCCATTCAAGTTTACCCACACCGCAGATGCGCAAGCCCAAATTGTCATTCAAAATGCCTTATTCCCCCATCCGTTCGGGCTAGGCTATGCTAGCACGGAAAACCTCATCATCCCCTGGGCTACCTATACTCAACCGGAAATTGCCCATGTCGGCCTGTACGAAAAGGACGCCAAGGATAAAGGCATTGAAGTGGATACCTTTACTTTTCCCCTGAACGAAGTAGACCGCGCGATTCTGGATGGAGAAGATGAAGGTTTTGCACGAGTCCATGTCAAAAAAGGGACGGATCACATCGTGGGAGCTACAATTGTGGCTGCTCATGCTGGCGATATGATTAGTGAATATACCGTGGCCATGAAAGGGAAACTCGGGTTGAACACCATCGCCAGTACGATTCACCCTTACCCAACGCAAGCGGAAGTGATTAAAAAGACGGCGAACGCCTGGAGGAAAACGACGCTCAGTGAAAGCAAAAAACAGTTCTTGAGCAAGCTCTTTTCTTGGACCCGCTAATATCGAGAATGGAAGATACAATGGTTCAGACAATGCAGCTACAGAAATTTCCTTCACTAGCGATTGGGCTGGTTCTTGTACTCGCCACCTCACCGGCTGCTCTGGCAGGATCCGACAACCAATTGCCTGTTGGGACATTTTCAGAAGCCCGGCCCGGCAAAACCTTTCCTGCCGGTTGGAAACCCCTGACCTTTGAAAAAATCCCAACCCATACGCAATATGACCTGGTCAAAGATGGAGATCAGATAGTCGTAAAAGCCGTCAGTCGTGAATCTTCTTCGGGTATGACCAGAGAGATCACCATCGACCCCAAAGAATATCCCATCGTGCAGTGGCGCTGGAAAATAAAAAATATTTTAAAGAAGGGGGATGTCACAGAAAAATCAGGAGACGATTATCCGGCCCGCTTATACATTACGTTTGAATATGACAGCAGTAAAGTTGGATTTTTTGAAAAGGCCAAATACGAGACCGCCAAATTCATTTACGGCCAATATCCTCCCATTGGTGCCATCAATTATATCTGGGAAAGCAAAAGTCCCATTGGCACTATGGTTCCCAACCCATACACCGATCGAGTCATCATGATCGTGATTGAAAGTGGGAAAACTCGGTTGGACGAATGGATTATTGAGGAACGAAATGTCTACGAGGATTACATGAAAGCGTTTGGGGGAAATCCGCCAAAAATTTCAGGGGTGGCCATCATGACGGATACGGATAATACAAAAGAGAGTGCTGTGGCATATTTCGGAGATATTGTGTTTAAGAAATCAGCGAAGAGCCAGGAGTGAAGAGCGACAATCTTCCCTTGTACTGACCTTTCACTCCTTCCCCCTACTTTGAATTTTTCTCTTCTTACTTTTCACCCGTAATTGGGTTCATTTCCCGACTTCCATTTAATATTACAACCTGCGCTGGGACGTTGCCGATTGTTAACAGGCTGTCCCGCTAGCACCGCATCAAGGGCCGCACGTATATCTTGACCGGTCACTGGCTTGCCATTCCCCGGTCGACTCTCATCCAGTTGCCCACGATAGACCAAATGCCGTTGACGATCAAACACGAAAAAATCTGGCGTGCAAGCGGCCGTAAAGGCTTTGGCAACAGCCTGGGTTTCGTCATAACAGTATGGAAACTGCCAACCCAATTGTTTGGCCATTTCCTGGAGCCGCGGTGGCGCATCAGCAGGATATCCGCTGACATCGTTGCTACTGATCCCCAGGATTCCAAGATCCTTCTCTTGGTAATCTTCCCCCAACTTCGTAAGTTCGTCTTGCACATGCACGACATAAGGGCAATGACGGCAAATAAACATCACCAGTAACGCATGCTTTTCTCGAAAAGTTTCAGGAGAAATAACCTTCTGTGTGCGAACATCCGGCAGAGCGAAATCTGGCATTGCTGTTCCTAACGCGAGCATTGTTGATTCTTTCAACGCCATCACAGCCTCCTTTGCGGAATTCTTATGACAAAATGAGCAAAAAATTTAGACCGCTTATTCTCCGGCCAAGCCAGCCGATAGAGCCAGCCTACAGTTGTGAAAATGAAAGGTCTTATTGAGAATCCGACGGAGAGGCCTGTGAGGATTGTCCTTGTTTCCAAGTCCGAAAGCGTTTCATTAATGCCTCTTTGACATGAGCTGGCACTGGCTCGGAAGGTAATTGGCGCAAAGTTGCTACAGTATATTTCATTTGGCGCAAGTAGTTCCGACAAGCGAAGCACAAGCCCATATGCATCTGAAAACGAAGCCGCTGAGTGAGCGTCAAGGAGCCTTCCAGATAATCGGTAATCAGCTCAGCGGTTTCCCGGCAGGTGAAATTGCCGGCCATATAGGCCATAAGTTGTTGTTTGAAATTCCTACCCATTGCAGCTACGTATTGCCTCCACGTACATACGGATCTAAGACACGACGCACTTTGGTGCGGGCCCGGTGCAACAACACACGCTGATTAGTCTCACTTATTGTGAGAATATTACAAACCTCTTCGGCACTGACCCCTTCAACATCCCGCAAGGTTATGACCTGCCGCTGATTGTCAGGCAACCCGTTAATGGCCTCCTCAATAGCCATTCGGCATTCCTTGGACAACAAGGCGCGTTCAGGTGTATCGGGTTCCCAACCTTGCGGAGGATCGATCCAGTGTCCTTTTCCGGATCCTTCCGCGACGAATAGCGAATCTTCCAGTGAAGGACCTTCGTCTCCCTCGGAATCCGAACCCGCTAATCCGAACGGCTCGTAGCGTCGCTCTCGTGTGC
>CBDUWS010000156.1:0-4968 GCA_965370985.1 uncultured bacterium | reverse complement strand
AGAGCTTTTCTCAAGGAGTTGTTTGATGCCAGTGAATATGCTTCGAAAAAAAGGAGCCAGGATGAGTCTTCAGGAGGCTCTGGATCGTGTGGGGAAACTCGAACGGCTTTCTCACAGTAGCAATAAACATGAAGCGGCCTTAGCGGCTATGCGCCTGAAGAGCTTTGATGTTGAGACTGCTCGTGCCCCAAGAGTGGAAACTGTGGTCGATGACACATCGATTCGCGGTGACAATCTGAATGCTGATAAACATGTTGAGATTCTTGAGGAGGCGCCTGTTATTCCCTATGAAACGATGGATGAAATCGAGGTGCACCAATCTGAGGAAAAATCCAAAGTGAATTGGGACGAATTGCATTTTGAGTTAATTAAGAAAGCACAAATGATGGGAGCTGATGCACTATTGCATATTCAAATGAAAGGGACGGCAAGCCAGAAAGTGTTAGGGGCTACAGCCTTAAAGTACCTGACACCTTTGGAGATCCTTGAGATTGAGCAAAGTCAGTTTCTGGAAAAGGATGAAAAGGCCTATGAGGAATCACTCAAAGAACGACGGGATCAGGATACGGCGCCGGGGATTGGCTAACTATCCATCAGAACTCTTTGGGATGAAGTGGCAACAAATTCGTTGAGTGAGGCCTCTTTTGTAGTCTCGCCCCCAAAAGTCTTTTTATCTCTTGCGTTGTTTGGCGATGTCGAGGGCGGCGACTCGGTAGGCTTCAGCGAGGGTGGGAAAGTTGAAGATGTTTTCCACAAAACGATCGATATTAATATGGTGCAACAGCCCCATTTGTCCAATGTGAATCAATTCCGTGGCGCCTTCGCCTACAATATGGACACCAAGAAGTTTCCCTCCTTTACTGTCGGCCACCATTTTCAAGAGCCCGTCTGTCATGCCGGAAATTTGTCCTCGAGCAATTTCATGAAAATTGGCTCGACCGACCATGGCGCCACCGAATTTGTCTATGGCTTCTTGTTCGCTGAGGCCGACACTGGACATTTCGGGAATGGTGTAAATGCCCATCGGAATATGTTCCGGGGCATCGCCTGAATCCAGCCCTAAGGCATGACAAACGGCTCGTCGGCCTTGTTCCATGGAACATGATGCAAGAGAAGGTGGCCCGATGACATCACCCACTGCGTAAATGTGACCTACAGTTGTTTGGCAATGGCCATTGACTGAAACCAGCCCACGAGAAGTCGGCGTCAGTCCCGCAGCCTGAATATTGAGGTGTTCAATATTGGCCACGCGCCCTAGCGCCACTAACATTTTTTCACTTTCCACGATTCCTTCGTTTTCTAATCGTGTGATGACTTTTGAAAAGCCGTCCCACTGCGCAGATTGGACTTTTTGTTCTCCGCGATAGGTGCCACCTGTTTTTTCAAAGGCGCCACAAAATTGTTCGGTGAGTTCTTGATCCAGAAACTTGAGTGGTCGGTCAGCCGTGTCGATCATAGTGACCTGGACACCCAGGAGAGCAAAGATCGAGGCGTATTCGCTGGCAATCACGCCTCCACCCAGGACGGTCAGCGATTTGGGTAAATAGACCAATGACAGAATCGAGTCACTATCTAAGATATGTTCATGGTCGATGGGTATATTATCGGGAACCCGTGGGCGAGACCCTGTCGCAATGACGATATTAGTTCCCGCAATTGTTCTCGTGGTCCCATCAAGGCCTTTCACCTGTAGCTCTCGATCGGAAATAAATTTGGCTCGGCCATGAAATCGTTCAATGCCGTTGCGAGCCACCTGTTCCGTCATGAACGCTCCATGCGCACGAACGACCTTATCCAGGCGAGTCATGAGACTGGCAATTTTCACATCATCCCGCATGCGAAATTCAAACACATCGGTAGCCTGGAGGAATTGCACCATTTGTAAGGCGCTTTCCCGCAATGTTTTGCTGGGAATCGTACCCTGATACACGCAAGCCCCTCCCACTTCGCGGTTTTGTTCGATGAGAGCCACACGTTTTCCCGACTTGGCTCCTTGGATAGCGGCTTTCTGCCCGGCTGGACCGCTGCCAATCACGATGAGGTCATAGGGTGACGAGGAACTCATGCGAGAAAGGCTTCGATGCTCTGTTGAATGCCTTCGCGTAATTCTAAGAGGGCATCCATATCATCAGGGTAAAAATTTAAATCTTGGATCACAGGTAAGGCGCGAAGGGCCTCTTCGGTCAGAGAAGAGGAGCTTAAGGCATACGATGCTAAATGATCGGCCAGACAAGTAATCATGGCGCCCTTTGTAGGGAGGGTGGCCTGCTGGTAAGTGTCATCAGAGTAGAGACGAATGGCTTCTTGGACGGGTTCGGGTAATTTCCAGAATTCGGCTAACTTCGTGCCTGCCGAAATATGAAATTCCTGAATAATGGGTTCGAGTATTTTCCAAGAGGGAGATACCTCATGTTTTGACTGAGATGTCAGGATGAGGTGCAAGATGACCGGTTTGCCAATGGTATGGAGCAAGCCGCAGAGAAAGGCGTTTTCCACATTACGGCGAATGCGGCGAGCAATCTCTTTTCCGTACAAGCCGGTGGCTAGAGCCTGGCACCACAAGCCACGAATTTCCTTTTCATAGCCTTTTATAGTAAAAATGCCGCTTTGGACGGACACGGAAAAGGCAAGGCCAGCCAGCATAGTCATCCCCAACCAGGCAATGGCCTGTTGCAGGGAGACGATTGGAGAACGCGGAGCATACGCGGGAGAATTGGCAATGCGCAGGATTTGTCCGGCTAGAGCTTGATCCTGCTGAATGAGAGTCGAAAGCTTGGTGGCGTCGGCATTGGGGTCACCTGCGAGCAGGAGAACTTGGTTGGCCACCACAGGTAACAAAGGGAGGTCCAATGTTCCCTGCTCTAACTGGGTTATGATGCGAGTACGGAGAGCCTGACTCTCCTCTTGTTGGGTGGGAGTGGTCGAAACGAGAGACATATCGTATCTTGTCGGTTCCTAGGTGTTAACCTTTAAAATTGCGTGATGGGCCAAGAGAATATGGAATTGATGAGGCAAGGTAAGATGGGCCTCACCGTAGGGCCGGACACTTTTGGCCTGCGTCGGCGTCGCCCATCGTTTCCATACTCCCGGTATGCGCGTTCTTTTCTCCTTGGCTCGCTCCAAAATCGTCACGGCCAATTGTACCGGTTATTTCGTGACGGACCCTTAGCCAAAAACCTTGCTAGAGTATATTCAACAGGACAAATTTCAAAATAAACGGAAAACAAGAATCCAGGCCCCGATCTGCAGAGGAAATGGAAGGAAGCTTTCTGGACGGGGATGATGCCTGTTAAAAGGGAGAACAGGGTTGTTGAGTGACGAATGACCACTGACTTCCTGACAAGAAGAGACCCGATGCAAACATTAGCCAATGCCGTGACGACCCCGTGACAAAAGATTCAGGATAAGGCCAATATGCCTCACGGCATCACAAAAGACGCGAGATGGGAAAGTGGGATCGCTCGTCGTGATCCGTCAGTGAGAACTCATGCGGGACCAGGAGGAAGAAATTATTGGATTGATTACCGAAACCGACATCATTCGCAAAGTAGTCGCTCAGGAATAGAGCTTAACGATCGCCAGTGTTGATGCGGCTATGAGACCTATCCTAGGATTACCGTTGAGGCCTCTTGAAGACGCCTTTCATATGATGAAAGACAGTGGAGTCCGCCACCTCCTTGTCAAGCAAAATCATGTTGTGGTGAGCTTGTTTTCCCTTAGTGGTCTTTTAGCAAATCTGTAAGAATCTTAAAGGTAGCACGTAGTTGGGCATAACGGGTTTTTGTGATCCAAGGCAAAGACCCTGGGGGGAGAAATACAGCATGAACCGTTTGGATGGAAAAGTGGCAATCGTGACGGGGAGCAGTAGTGGGATTGGGAAGGCCATAGCCCTGCGTTTCGGGGAAGAGGGTGCGAAGGTGGTTCTTGCAGCGAGGCGTCTCCATCTGTGCGAGCAAACGGTTGCACGTATTCAGGCAAAGGGTGGAGAGGCTCATGCCATTCAAACGGATATATCCGATGAGCACCAAGTGAACGTTCTCATTCAGCAAACTGTTACACGATATGGCCAATTGGATATTCTTGTAAATAATGCCGGGATTTTTGGAGGAGGGCGCTTGGTCGACACAGACACAAAGACCTTCGATGACGTGATAGCCACGAATCTACGAGGAACCTTTTTATGTTGTCGTGCCGTGTTTCAACAAATGAAACAGCAAAACGGGGGTCTCATCATTAATATGTCGAGTGTGGCTGGAGTGCAAGCTTGGAAGGGGACCGGGACTTACAGTGCTTCCAAGCATGGAATTATGGCGCTGACAAAGTCACTGGCTGATGAAGGGCGAGCCTTCAATATTAAAGTCAGTGCCATCTGTCCGGCTGGAGTGGCGGATGAACTTGTCGACGCTTCGCCGGAAGAGATTCTTCTCAATGAAAAGATCGATCCCTATGATATCGCTGAAACGGCCATCTACCTGGCTAGGCTAGGGCCTCAGGCTGTTGTTCATCAGATCGTTGTGGATCGATTAGGGGCGGACTGGTAAATCAGAGGAGGGTAGCTGATACAAAAGTTTACTCTAGAAAAGAGCGCAGCCCTTGGGAATTTTCACTCCTTGAATTTTCCCAAGGGCCGCTCAAGATTTAGATAAGAAAATGGTTCAAAAAGCGAAAATTACTTTTTGTCCGCATCCTCTTCTTTATCTTTGTCTTTATCACCGTCCATTTTTGGTGCGTCAGGCGTCTTTTCGCCATCCTTGGTCTCGTCATCCTTGGTGTCGCCACCTTGGGGAACTTGGATGGAGATTTGATCGCTGGAGGCACCCAACGACTTAGCGAAGGTCATTCCGCTGAAGCTCAGTCCAATAAGTAAGGCCAAAAGAATTGTAAAAACTTTAACCATGGTACTGCCCTCCTAAAAATTATGATGTTGAATGTTGAAGCCCCTCCGAGGAGTCCTTCCTTGGGGGGTGA
>CBDUWS010000155.1:0-4974 GCA_965370985.1 uncultured bacterium | reverse complement strand
ATGTCCAATCAGCCACATCTGGCTTACGTTCACAATACCGACGGAATCCATGTTGGCGCATGTCAAGACCCCCCTCCCTCATAATTTTCTGGACCTAAGGGCTTAAAAAGAATCAGTAAAGCCGGCAACAAGGTCAGATTGCTCAAGAGTGCCACAATCATGGCAAACCCTGTTAACAGTCCGAAATAAATCGTCGGAATAAAACTTGATAACGCGAGGATGGAAAAACCTGCTGCAATGGTAAGAGAGGTATAATACATCGCGATGCCAATACTGCCATGGCATGCGTTCACGGTCGCCAAATAGTTCCCGTTTTTTTTAAATTCGACCTGAAATCGATGGATATAGTGAATCGTATCGTCAACCGCAATCCCAATGGTAATGGCGGCAATGGTGATGGTCATCAGATCCAACGGTATGCCCAGCCATCCCATAAGGCCCAGTACCATTCCTGCCGCAAGCAAATTTGGCATGATGGCCAGGCACGAGATGGACAGGCCTCGAAAGAGGACCATAAACATCGCCAGAATACTTAAGAACACCGCACCCAGAGTGAGGATTTGGGATTTATAGAGGCTTTGAAGCAGATTGTTATAGAGGACCGCTAAGCCTGTCGGATGGACATTGGTCTCAGCAAACTCCATGTCGTTCACCAGGTAAGCCTTGATGTTATGGATGAGTTCCTTCCGTTTGAGCGTTGGGGCCGATTCTATCAGTCGCATGGTAATACGGGTTTGGTTCCCATCTTCGGAAAGGTAGGGGTCGATGAGCGCCTTTTTGACATCTTCCGGGACCCGCTTTCGGAGGACCGCCAATTCATAATCATCCGGTATCCGCCCGTCGTTCAGTTGCAGGAAGACTTTCATTCCTGTGGCAATCGATAGCACTTTTCCAATTTCGGGGAGCTGTTCCAGGTAATCATGAATTTTTTCGACTTTCTGAAGCATATCGCCATTAAACCAATAGGTTGTCTCATTTGAATCCTCTTCTTCGTCTGCGAAGGGATCCTCAAAGATATTGTCCGCTTCTTCTGACTCCTTGAGGGAAGCATAAAAATCGGCATCGGCGTCAATGACAAAGTCTAGAGGAATCGTTCCCCCTAATTGAGTATCAATGAGCTCCATGCCCTGGTAGATTTCCGTTGTGCTTTTAAAATGATCGATGAAGCGGTTTTCCACTTCCAATTGTGAAATACCTAGAACACCTAAGATTGCCAAAGTTAAGCAAAGCCACACGATCCTCTTCGGGTAGTGCTGTGTGATGGAGGCCATCCGAAGCGTGAAGGATTGAGTGAAATCTCGACGTACCGTAAATTTCTCGGGTGGTAAAAGGGTAAGCACGGCAGGAAAAAGAATAAAATTAAGGGCAAAGGCAAACGCGATCCCGATGGTCATCATCCATCCAAAATCAATGACCGGGCGGATATCGCTAATAACAAGAGAACAAAACGCAACGATAGTTGTGATGGCCGTATAAAAACATGGCTCTCCCATTATTCGCATGGTTTCGAATACGAGTGTTTTTTGATCTGCGGTGGGATTGTTTTCGATGACGATTCGGTACCGCACAATGAGGTGGATAGTTAACGACATGGTAATAATGAGTAACAAAGAAATAAAATTCGAAGAAATAACGGTGATTCGCCAGTCAAGCCATCCAAGAAATCCAACCATGACGATGATCGAGGTCAAACAACACAACATGGGGAGTGCCACCCAACGTAGTTTTCTAAAAAAGAAAATCAGGGCGACAATTAAGAAGCAAACTACTCCTACACCGAAGACGCTAATGTCGTGTTCAATAAAGCTGATCATGTCGGCGGTGATCATCCGGGCACCGCCTAAGTGCATGTTGGCTTTGTCCTGGTATTTGTCCATAATCTCACGTACGACTTGAGTGTCTTGGCGCTCTTGCTCAATGACCAGGGCATGGTAGTCATAAAATTCTTTCGTCGCGTTCCTCAACTGATGGGATTCCTCAGTCGTGAGTCCTGCCGAAATTTCCTTTTCTCTGAGTGTGTTTCGTGTTGTTAACAGAGAAACATACTTTTCATCACGCTTGAAATTCACGAGGAGTGCTGTGGTGTGCCCGTTTGGGCTGAACAAATTATTCTGGTAAATAGGGCTTTCCAGAAATTCTTTTCGTGCAAGGTCCTTGTCTATACCCGGCGTCTCCAACGTTCTCACTTCTGCATCATCCATCAGTTCAGAAATGCTTACTTTTGGGCTGTTCAATAAGGGAACGTCTAAAATGGTCACCACTGAGGAGACTCGCTTTAATTGCCGCAAATCGTTGCGAAGCGCTTTTAGGCCCGCAAGAGAGGTTGGAGACAAAAGATCGTCAAAGGGCGTATAGGTAATAACGAGAAAGTCGTCGGAGCCATAGATTTCACGGATGGATCGGTAATACCGCAAGTCCGGATCGTTCTTTAAGACAATGGATTCGGCCGAGGCATCCAGTTTCAGGTTCTGTCCATGGTAGCCAAAAAAAGCCACCATAAGAAAAAAGATCAATAAAGAAATGACGGGTCGCTCAATGACCGTTTTTTTGTAATAGCGTAAGAACCCGGATTCCATAGTTTTTAGTAGGCGCTCTTGGTGAGATGTTAAAAAGTTTTAGCGATTGAATTGCCTATGTGGTCTGCTTTTGTACCATGTCCTACAATATCCGTGCATCCTTTACGGAATACCATTTTTTCATCATTGTCGAAGTAGCAGTATACGTCCTTGCGATGTCCCTGGCGAATTCCTCATCACTGCTGCCAGAAAACTCCTCAGTTCAAGGCTATCAAATTTCTGAATTTCTACAGAGGCTTTTTAAGTTGGAATGTTTGGGAAGGACTTGGTTTAATTGGAAAATTTATCCTTTTCTGGAATCAGGGGAATCCGGATGGGGGAAGTAAAATATTGACACAATCGAGCCCCCACAACCACCATGCCTTGGCGACCGCGCCAAGCTTTGCTTTCATGGCGCTAAGTTGACAAAACCTCCACCTACCATCCTTGCCCTCCTTAACACTTTTAAAAAATTCGATACGGATTGTATCCATTTAGATATCCACTAGACTCTCTCCTTCCGGCAGAGGTGTTCCTCGGCATAGCTTCTACTCTTCCAACTTTTCCCTGCGAATTCACCGTATTGCAGGTAACTTGAGGAAGACCACCTCCCTCTCTTCCTTCCATTTTCCTCGTGGCACAACCTTTGCGTTTTAGCGTTAATGTTTTCTCGAGCGCCTCCAAACTGGGTCTATGAAGTTCCGGCTTGTGAGGCACAACCGAAGCAGTGGCCACTGCAAAACTATTTATCACGAAGGAGCGAATGTTCTAGGTTTTCATCTGGAACTTCAGGAGGTACTGTCATGAGAAACATATCCAATTCAGTCTGGTCATATGTGTGTTTACCAGTTTATATGGTATTACTTTTTGGAACACTTGCCGAAGCAGGGGGCAAGAAGGGTTTCGAAATCCGGGTAGTTGGAACCGATGCCCGTGTGAATCGGGAAGTCATGGGGCCACCGACAGAACATGTGGGTGGCGTCCCAGCCGTCCCGGTGGACTCGTTCGTATGGGATGGCGAAGGGTCGATCCCTGTTCGGGGACGAATCAAAATTGCTATTGACCCAGTAGCCAATACAGGGAAGATCGTGGCCCGTTGGCATGACGATCATGGATCGTGGTTGTATAAGCAGACGACATTTATGCCACCCCACCATCCCTCTGGCATACGAATCGGCTCTTCCGCCGATTCTGAGGATATGTTTGCCGATGTGGAAATACAAGAAATCAAAGATGAAATGACGACTTCCCAGGAGGACGAATCTGATCCCGTTACGACCAATATTTACCTTCATGGTGATACGGGGTCTGGGGGGCCTGTTCTGCCGACCATTTTTAACATGTTAGCCACCTGGGGGCCGGCCAAGGTTTCTTTGAACGGGACCCAGTTGGTTAATCCGTATGATGGCCCCGTGCCCCTCTGGGTTGGCCATTCAATGACCACCGAGGGAGTTCGGGGGGAGGATGGAACTGTACGGACGACGGCCGGGACCATTTTCAATCCTGGTGTATCTGGGCAGGGTGCCACTGAGCCCGCGGACATGGAGGTCCATTTAGTATTCCACGACGCGCCGGGGCCAATGGTTGGAAATATCCCTCCGATGTTTTCATTCTTCTATCACGTCGTTTTCGAGAAAGTACGCCTTCGGGTAATATCCAAATAAGAGAGCGACTAGGTGCAGGGTGCGCTCAGGTCCGTTCTTTCAGCAGCCGAACAGAGGTTGCTGAAAGAGGGTCCTGGGTACAGGATTCGTTGGATTGAAAAGGGGTCGGGGTGCGTCGGTGCGAAGCAGGAGGAAAGTCGCGAATGAAAGAGTCGTACAAGGTAAGACTTAGCCAGTCGCCTTGGCCTCGAGTGATGCGTTGTGTCGGGCAACCGGCAGGGCGAAGCGTTCACAGAGGGACAACCGGGCGGTGTATTGAGCTCCGAAAACATCATTTTGTGGTGGCTGACCTTGTCCTGACTAGGGGAAGGCAATAGTCATGTCGAATATCACTGGCGAGTCCGATGTGCCCATATAGTCAAAAAACTTATCTGCCCTCTCGGTCCTTCCAACCCGGGCCTGCCCCTTGCGGGTTCTTCTTCACCCCTGCCAGAGCCCTCCTCAGTTCAAGGCTATCAAATTTCTGAATTTCTATCGAGCCTTTTTAATCTGGAATAAGGGGAATTCTTAAGGGTGGAATAAAATAATGACAAAATCCAGCCCCCGCCACAACCAATATATTACTTTTCCTCGCTGTTAGTGTCAGAAAGCCCGCATAATTACTGGAAAGCTCGGCTTCTCCATCCTTAGTCCCGAAGCTGTATATGTCGAGTGTGCCCCACGTAATTAAGTCTGCCGAAATGGGAGAGGTAGGCTTCTGCCTTTATTCTGCACGAGGTTGGGCTTTTATGTTTGCCGGACTGGTGGGTGCGGTA
>CBDUWS010000154.1:0-4992 GCA_965370985.1 uncultured bacterium | reverse complement strand
ATGCTCAGGAAATGGGCAAAATGCTAAACCCATCGTCTCTCTTGAATGACGGAAGCCCGTGCTCCATTTATCCACATCGTTATGCCCATTTTCTCGGGATGACGTTCGACTATTGTCCATGATGTCTGTATCGTAGGTTCGAATTATTTGATACCCATCAAGCCATCAACAAATCGAATGGTTCCGCCAATTACTAACACTAATTGACTTCACAAAGAGTCCTCACTAGAATTTTTTTCCAAGGATATTTTCAGTGCCTTCAGAATTCGTTCACCTCCACCTTCACACGCAATATAGCCTCCTTGATGGGGCCAACCAACTCACTCCACTCTTTCAACAAGTGAAGGATTACGGGATGCCGGCCGTGGCGATGACTGACCATGGCAACCTGTTTGGCGCTATTGATTTTTATCAAAAAGCCCAGAATCACGGCATCAAGCCCATTATCGGCTGTGAAGCGTATATGGCCCCAGGCAGTCGCAGTCAAAAATCTGGCCACCTCGCACACAATGAGTATTATCATCTGATTTTACTCGCGACCAATCAAGTCGGCTATCACAACCTCATCAAACTTTCCAGCAAAGCCTACCTCGAAGGGTTTTATTACAAACCTCGAATGGATAAAGAACTCTTAAAGGAACATCACGAAGGGCTCATTGCCCTTTCGGGGTGTTTGAGCGGTGAAGTACCTCAATTAATCGGTCAACACGACCTCGAAGGGGCGATGCGAGTTGCGGATGAATACCGATCCATTTTTGGAAAGGATCATTATTATTTGGAAGTGCAAGCCAACGGATTGGAGCAACAACAGATCGCGAATCGCGGCCTGATGGAGATTCATCAGAAACTCGGGATCCCATTGGTTGGCACAAACGACTGCCATTATCTCACTAAACGCGATGCCCGACCCCATGAAATCATGCTGTGCTTGCAAACTGGCAAAACACTTAAAGATCCCAATCGCATGAAATTCGATACGGATCAATTGTACGTGAAATCGACCGAGGAAATGGTCGCGGAGTTTGCAGAGTTTCCTCGAGCCGTCTTACATACCACACAAGTCACCGAGCAATGTGACCTGACCCTTGAATTCGGAACAACCTATCTCCCGGACTATCACGTGCCCGAGGGCCAAACGCATGACTCCTATCTCCTGCATCTTTCTGAAAAAGGACTTCGTGAACGCTTGCGCGAACGTCCTACCTCGATTCCGCTGGAAGCCTACCAGCATCGCTTGACCACCGAATTATCGGTATTAAATGCGATGGGCTATGCAGGCTATTTTCTCGTCGTCTGGGACATCATTAATTTTGCTCGATCCCGGAAAATACCCGTAGGGCCAGGACGAGGCTCCGCCGCGGGAAGTCTAGTCGCCTACGCCCTCCGCATTACCGACTTGGATCCGTTGACCTACAACCTGCTCTTTGAACGTTTTCTCAATCCCGAACGGGTGACCATGCCGGATATCGATATGGACTTTTGCATGGACCGTCGAGGAGAAGTCATCAATTATGTGATTGAGAAATATGGTAAGGAACACGTCTGCCAAATTATTACCTTCGGGACACTGGGAGCCAAAGCCGCCATTCGCGATGTGGGTCGGGTGATGGATTTCCCGTATGCCGAAGTGGACAAGATGGCAAAGTTGGTTCCGACTCAACTCAACATGACTTTGAAAGACGCACTCAAGCAGGAACCTCGCCTACAGGAATTGGTGGATGGGGAGGCCGGAATGAAAGAGCTCATGGATACCGCCATGGCCTTGGAAGGCTTAGCCCGCCATGCCTCCACCCATGCCGCCGGCGTGGTCATTTCCCAAAAGCCCCTTATGGACCATGTTCCTTTATATAAGACCAGCAACGATGAAGTGGTCACCCAATATACAATGACCGATCTGGAAAAAGTCGGGTTGGTCAAGTTCGATTTTCTCGGATTGAAAACCTTGACCATGATTCACGATGCAGTCAGGCTCGTGCATTCGTCACAATCGGCTGACGCTCAATTAGATATCCATAACTTACCGCTCGATGATCACGACACGTTTGCCTTACTCAGCTCCGGGAAAACCCCCGGCATATTCCAATTGGAAAGTTCGGGTATGCGGAACTTGTTAGTCAAAATCAAACCCGAAACATTTGAAGATCTTATTGCCATTCTCGCCCTATACAGACCAGGCCCCTTAGAAAGCGGCATGGCCGACGATTTCATTAAACGAAAACGCGATGCCTCACAAATCGTCTATGAACCCCCTCAACTGGAACCGATCTTAAAAGAGACCTATGGGGTCATCGTCTATCAAGAACAAGTCATGGCCATTACCAACCAACTGGCGGGATTTTCCTTGGGCCAGGCTGATTTACTTCGCCGAGCCATGGGGAAGAAAAAACATGATGAAATGGCCAAGCAGAAAACCTTGTTCATCTCAGGGTGTCACGAGAAAGGGATCGCTGAGAAACTGGCAGAAAAATTATTTGATCAAATGGCCTTTTTTGCCGGGTACGGATTTAATAAATCCCACTCCGCAGCCTATGCGTTGGTCACCTATCAGACCGCCTATCTCAAAGCCCATTATCCGACGGAATTTATGGCTGCCCTTCTGACCTCGGAAATGGGTAATACGGATAAAATGGTTGGCTATTTTACCGAATGTCGAGAATTGGGACTGAAAATACTTCCGCCCGATGCCAATCAGAGTTTAAAAAATTTCAGTGTCGTGCCGGAAGGAATCCGATTCGGGATGGCCGCCATCAAGAACGTGGGAGAAAGTGCCGTTGACATGGTTCTGAATGCCCGCGACCAAGATGGTCCATTTACGTCCTTCGTCGACTTTTGTTGCCGGTTGGATTCCCAAAAGGTCAACAAACGTGTTCTGGAAGGACTGATCAAAGTGGGCGCCTTCGACTCCATGGGCACTTCACGGGCCAGTTTATTTGAGGTTCTCGATCAAGCCATGGACCATGCGGCCACCGTTCAACGTAATAAAAGAGAGGGGCAAACAAGTCTGTTTGACTTGACTCCGGAAGACACCTCCGCTGTGGAAGATAAGGGCTTCGGATTCACCATCCCTCACAAACCGGAATGGTCCCAAAATGAATTATTGCAATATGAACGAGAACTGACCGGCTTTTATATTACCGATCATCCTCTCAACCGCCATCGAATGGCCATCGCCCATTTTTCCACCCGCTCAACCCAATCACTCAGGGAAATGAAGGAGGAACGAGAAATTAAACTCTGCGGAGTCCTATCCAGCCTCAAAATTACGACCACGAAAAAAGGGAACCGAATGGCCTATGTCCAATTGGAAGACTTGCATGGCACCGTTGAGGCTATCATTTTCCCTGAAGCATTCAAAAGCCATGAAGAGATGCTGAAGCCCGATTCAGTCATCCGAATTACAGGATCAGTAGATCTAATGGATAACGGTGCTAGAATAAAGACCACACGAGTGGAACTGGTGTCCCAATTAGAATGTGAAACGGTGAAACACGTCACACTCGAAATTCACGAACAAGACGTTCTTCCCCATAATCTGATAGAATTAAAGAACATCTTTGAACGGCATCCTGGGCCAACACCCATTTCACTAGCCTTTCATCTTCAACCGAACATGAAAGCCAACCTCCCGAAATTACCCAATGTCAGCATTTCTCCCACACCAGAATTCTTAGAAGAAGTGGAACATCTTCTGGGAACGTCCACGGTCGCCTTCCAATAACCGCCCTGTACCAAGGAGCCTACCCGTGCGCGAATACTTGGATTTTGAAAAACCGCTGAAAGATCTCGAAGGGCGCATTGCCAAATTGGTGAAATCCAAGTCCAAAAAAGTCTCGGTTCAAGACGCCATTACCAAAAGTACCGAACAGTTGGCCACACTCGAACAAGAACTCTTTGCCAACCTCTCTCCGTGGCAACGGGCCCAGATTGCCCGGCATCCCCAACGCCCTTCCATTTCTGATTATTTGGAAGAGCTAACCGAAAACGTCATCGAACTCCATGGAGATCGCCTTTATGGAGAAGATCGGGCCATCATCGGAGGGTTTGCCACATGGAAAAGCCGCTCGATCATGGTCATGGGCCATGAAAAAGGAAAGTCCTTAAAAGAACGCATGCGTCGAAACTTCGGCATGGCGAAACCTGAAGGATATCGCAAAACCTTGCGTCTCATGAAATTAGCGGAAAAATTTCAACGCCCAATTGTGACCTTTATCGATACCCCGGGAGCCTATCCTGGAATCGACGCCGAACAACGAGGACAGGCGGAAGCTATTGCCAGGAACTTATTGGAAATGGTCAGACTTCAAGTACCGATAATCGCGGTGGTCACAGGCGAAGGCGGAAGCGGCGGAGCGTTGGCCTTAGGTGTGGCTGATCGTGTCCTGATGTTAGAGCATGCCATCTATTCCGTGATTTCGCCTGAAGGCTGTGCAGCTATCTTATGGGGAGATGCCTCTAAATCGGCGACCGCCGCGACAGCGTTGCATATGACTGCCCCGGAATTACTTAACCTAAATATTATTGATGACATCATCCCTGAGCCACTAGGAGGCGCACATCGGGATGTGCCTCTTACAGCGAAGCATGTCTCCAAGAAACTCGACACGCACTTCCTCCAACTACAGAAACTCCCTCTTGCCACGTTGCTGAAACAACGTGAAGCAAAGTTCCGGAAACTAGGAGCATTTAACTCAGGACATACCGAGACGAAACAGGCCAAGACAGCAAACTCGTAATCAGAAGCTAGAAAAACAACCAATTATTTTGGCCACCAACAACAGTACTTCCCCACCATTTTGGCGATAGAATCCCGACTCAAGCCGCGGTTATTTTTTGACTTTCAAAAAGGGCCTGTTGAATATTTCACTTCCCATAGCCTGTCAATGCCCGAGAGCTAATCGACGTCAGCAGCCTATGGGGAATGTTCAAAAAAGCATGCCCCCGCGAAGGCGGGGGTCCGTCCAGCAAAGCCGCAGCCCTTATGACGCGCGGAGC
>CBDUWS010000153.1:0-5012 GCA_965370985.1 uncultured bacterium | reverse complement strand
AGGTTGGTCGGTCAGAGCTCTGGATTCCCGCCTTCGCGGGAAAGACGAAGGGGGCTTGGCATCCTGAATTCGCATTCCCGGCCGTGGGGTGGAGACACGCTTTCCGGGAAGGACCTTCAGGACTCCCGCCCCCACCTTCGCGGGGCAGGCTCTGCGAGGGAAGGACGGAGGGGGTGAAGAATTCGGGAGTTCCTGTTATCTTACTTATAAACTGATTGATACATTGCTCGGAAGGAAGCGTTGAGGCGAACGGCTCATGCCATTACACCAAAGTAGAACCAAATCGTGGTTTGGCGGTGTGCTTGCTCTAATTGGATTCATCTTGTTTATTGAATCCTTCCAGGTCTACGCCCAAAAGCCTGTGGTGTATGTTGCGCCCATCGAAGGTGTGATCGATTTGGGTCTCGCACCGTTTGTGCAACGAGTTTTAGAGGAGGCCGCAACGGCAAAAGCCAGCGCGGTCGTTCTAGACATTAATACCTTTGGTGGGCGCGTGGATGCCGCTGTGCTCATTCGTGATGCGCTCTTAGAGTCCAAGATTTTGACTGTCGCCTTTATCAACAAACGGGCGATCTCGGCCGGTGCGCTCATCAGCCTGGCTACAGAAAAGATCGCGATGGCCGACGGCGGCACGATCGGCGCGGCTACGCCGGTGCAGATAGGATTGCCTGGCGCTCCCGCCCAGCCTGTTGCTGAGAAAACCGTGTCATATATGCGGAAGGAGTTTCGTGCCACTGCTGAACATCGAAATCGGCCGGCCTTAATTGCCGAAGCCATGGTGGACGCAGATGTGGAAATCCCGGACATCATCCAAAAAGGCAAGCTACTGACCCTCACAACTAAAGAGGCTCTGGATGTGAAGGTTGCAGACTTTCAGGCCAATACGTTGGAAGCTGTGTTACAGTCGCTAGATTTGGGTGACGCGGATATTCGGCATGCCTCCGAGACATGGGCAGAAACTCTCGTTCGGTTTCTCACCCACCCTGTCGTGAGCTCCTTATTGATGACCCTGGGAATTATGGGGATCATCGTCGAAATCCGGGTTCCCGGATTTGGATTACCCGGGCTGATGGGGCTTGTCAGCTTGGGGCTGTTTTTCTGGGGACACACCCTTGTCCGGTTAGCCGGATTGGAAGAATTCCTGTTAGTGTCTTTAGGGCTTATCCTGGTGGCCATGGAAATCTTCTTCATTCCGGGATTTGGGATTGCAGGAATCTTCGGGATTCTTGCGCTGATGGGAGGACTTGGGTTGAGCCTTATCGGAAGTGGGGCAACATGGGACTCTATGCTATCTGCACTGGGACAAGTCTCCCTATCCATCTTGGTAGCCATTCTGGTGGCCCTTTTTCTGTTACGGTATTTTCAACGGTTGCCATTCGGGAAACGCTTGTTGTTAAAAACTTCACTTCTTTCCAAAGAAGGGTATGCCTCGAGTCCTGAGGGAGACCAGCGGTGGCTCGGCAAACGGGGCACGGCTGCAACCGATCTCCACCCTTCGGGCATTGCCCATCTGAATGGTGACCGTGTAGATGTGGTATCTGACGGAGATTTTATCAATGTGGGGCAGGCTGTTGAGGTCGTTCGAGTAGACGGAAACCGAATTGTTGTTCGATTATTGACCGAACCCGCCGAAGGAGGGCATCCCTAATGGAAATAGAAACCCAAGCCTTTGGTTCTCTTGGGCTCCTTGCCATCGTCTTAGTTCTCTTGTTTGGTTTTCTTTATGTCATCCCTCTTCCACTTTGGATCGCCGCATGGGCCTCGAATGCGTATGTCGGGCTGTTCACCCTTATCGGCATGCGATTACGCCGTGTGCCGCCAGGGACCATCATCACGGCTCGTATTAGCGCTGCCAAAGCAGGGCTGGATATTCCTGTAAACGATTTGGAAGCCCATTTTTTAGCCGGTGGCGATGTTGTCAAGGTGGTCATGGCCATGATTTCTGCTGACAAAGCCAATATTCCTATGAACTTCAAACGTGCCGCTGCCATAGACTTGGCCGGACGGGATGTCTTGGAAGCCGTGAAAATGTCGGTCATCCCCAAAGTCATGGAAACGCCTCGTATCACCGCCGTGGCCAAAGACGGCATTCAGCTGATTGCCGTCTCGCGGGTCACGGTTCGTGCCAATATCGACCGGTTGGTCGGAGGAGCAGGCGAAGAAACGGTGATTGCCAGAGTAGGAGAAGGAATGGTGAGCACCATCGGCTCCTCGAACACACATAAGGATGTTCTGGAGAACCCGGATTACATTTCAAAAAATATCTTAGGAAAGGGACTCGATGCCGGAACAGCATTCGAAATCTTGTCTATTGATATTGCTGATGTGGACGTGGGTGAAAATATTGGCGCGAAACTGCAAATCGACCAGGCCAATGCGGATAAACAAATTGCTCAAGCCAAAGCAGAAGAGCGGCGGGCCATGGCGGTGGCCTTAGAACAAGAAATGCGCGCCCGTGTGGTTGAAGCCGAAGCAGAGGTCCCTCGGGCCATGGCCGAAGCCTTTCGACAGGGCAATTTGGGCATCATGGACTACTATCGCATGAAAAACGTACAAGCGGACACCGACATGCGTAGCTCTATTGCCAGCCCTGAAGAGGAACCTCCGGAAACCCCGAAAAGGTGAGAATGATATGAATATCGAACCATTTGTATACTTGACCGTTTTTCTTTTCCTAGCATTATTAACTTATTTTGTACGATGGCTCAATGAAAAAATACAGGCAGAAATCAATCTGAAGGATTTGTTCGGCCCTTCGGAAAAACCGGGTGAATTGCCTGACCTTGAGACACCTGAAACATCAACACCATCGAGGGAGAAGCCCATCTCAACGCTCTCGAGATCAACGAGCGCTAGCAAACGCCGAGCGCGTCTGAAAATTTCTTTGCACAACAAGAGAGACTTTCGCCACGGAATAGTACTTATGACCGTCCTGGGCCCTTGCCGCGCTCTTGAACCCCAGCAGGATGTCATCATCCAGTAAAAACTAAAGAAAAACTTTTTGGGGGCCTCCGGGTTTAGCATGGGCAAACGAGGGGCTACCACGTATTCGAACGTACCCCTCCTTCCTGAAGACGTTCCACCGGACCGTCTCTACAAATTACCGGGGATGGCGTAGAACATCTCATTGAGTTTCTCCAGAATATTTTCCCTGATCACGGGTTGGCATGAAAAAGGGGAACATATACATCGGAACATCCGGATGGCATTATCCTCCTTGGATTGGGCCATTCTATCCGCCGGGTATGCCTAGCACAGATTTTCTACCCTACTACTGCCAACACTTGACGACCGTCGAAATCAATAACACCTTTTATCATCTCCCCACAGTTTCAACGCTAGAAAATTGGCTGGAGCAAACACCCAAGGGCTTCCTTTTTACCTGCAAGAGCAGTCGCTTCATCACTCACATGAAAAAGCTTAAAGATCCCAAGCCCAGCATCAAACGGTTTTTTGAGACCGTCAATATTTTAAAAGAAAAGCTGGGGCCTATCCTCTTTCAACTACCCCCACACTGGAAAATAAATGCACCCCGGTTGGAAGAATTTCTAAAGGCGTTACCGAAAGACTTCTCATATGCCTTTGAATTTCGCGATGAGAGTTGGTTTGATGAGCGGATATACCACTTGTTAACAGCAAACAATGCGGCATTCTGCCTCTACAATCTGGCTGGCAAGTGGTCACCAGAAATCGTCACCGCCGATTTCGCCTACATCCGACTGCATGGGCCACAGGGACCTTATCAAGGGCAGTATGATAGGCCCATGATTCGGACTTGGGCCAACAAATGTCAAAAGTGGGCCCAATCAGGCAAGGATGTCTACTGCTATTTCGACAATGACGAAAACGGTTATGCCCCCATCAACGCGCTCGCCCTACAAAGAAAGGTCCAAGCATGACTGGAGAACCCCCGTTAAGGGAACAGAATCGGTAAGTGAAAAACACCCTTGCGGAAGCCCGGCAAAAACCAACCGCACTGAAACAGAAGATCAAGGCCAATGGTTGAAATGCCCCTTTCAAGATTGACCCCCCAAAATTCACTGTCGATGAAGGAGTGGTGCGCTATTCGAGCCTAAGGAAAGTGACCATGGCGTATCCCGTCGTCATGGCGGACGTGACCGGATTTTCAGAGCTTTTGGACAATTGGGGGCGAATGGTTCGTTACGGTGATTCGGGGGGCACCATGGCTGGACGCACACGAACACGGCCAGGGTCGGCCGTGACAATAGCGCCGGTCTGAAGCTCAGTGTCATAGCGAGCGAGAACCTTCAGACAGATTGAGGCTTGTTGGAGAGCTGACCAATTGACCAGACGAACGATACCAGCATGCGGTTGACCTCGAACGACAGCGAGTTCTCCGAAATCTTTATCGAGAGACACAAGAACACGCCCTTCCTGATGAGCGCGGGTGAGAATTTCGTCATCGCCTGGATCAACATCCCAGGCGCCAGCCCAAATGACGTCATGACCAGCCGCTTTGAGCGGCTCGATGGCACCACCCCAGATGCACGTATCCAGCAGGATTTTCACGAAGGTGATTCGACCGGGAGCGGCTCAATTCGTTCGTGACCGACGAGCCGATGGGCGTAAGCCAGGCAGGCTTGAATATCCACTGGTTCCAACCACGGATACCCTTGAAGGATGGTTTCAGGTGTGTCGCCGGCAGCCAGCATGCCGAGAACATGTTCGACAGCCAGCCGGCGTCCACGGATAATCGGCTTGCCACCAAAAATGCTAGGATTCACGGTGATTCGTTTGAGAAGAATGTGTTCGTCCATAATTAACCTCGCTTGTGCGCCTATAATACCGGAGGCATGCAGAGAAAAAAACCCGCAACTTCAGAATAGGTCACTTTACCACATCCGTAAATCAGCCATCTTCAGAAACAGCAAATAAGGCAAGGGTTCTGACTCTTTCCTACACCCTGCCGAATGCAGGTTGCGTCTCCCTTCCAACGGGAATGGTCAAAAAAGCATGCCCCCGCGAAGGCGGGGGTCCGTCCAGCAAGGCCG
>CBDUWS010000152.1:0-5033 GCA_965370985.1 uncultured bacterium | reverse complement strand
GTCCCTCCTCTCAGTCTCATTTAAAATCTGTCTAAAACTCGTATCATTAAGATGTCTTATTCCCATTTATCGGTCCAAGAAAAAAGAATAAAGGTTACGTTGCCATCTCTCTCTTTACTGTGAGGCAACCACTCGAATGGGTTTCCGTCCAACTGGTACGGTCGCAAGAGTTTGATTCGTTCCCGTATCGATCACCCGCAAATCATTCGACTTTGTATTTCCGACGTACAGCCGAGTTCCAACAGAATTCGCCCAAATCCCATTAGGCCCTTCTCCGACATCAATTTGTCCAAGAATGGCTGGAGTGGGAGAATTTGCACTGACCATCACCACTTTATTGATGCCGGCTACCGTCACATAGGCATTAGGTCCCGCCGTTCCTTTAAAAGCAAAGGCAATCTGTTGGGGGGCCGGACCGACCTCTATGGTGCTCACGACGTCATTTATTCGAGTATCAATCATATAGACATCATTGCTCCCTGTATTGGTGCCCCAAATACGACCATTTGGTCCAAGAACCAAAAAGTGTGGATTGGGTCCAACAGGAATTCGCTTAATCACGCGATGCGACATGGTATCAACTACGTTCACAAATTTATCTTTAGAGCTGACGTAGGCAAATTTGCCGTCTCGTGAAAAGGCAATGCCCATCGGCCCTCCCTGGATTGGGATCGTTCCGAGAATTCGATAAATGCTGGTATCAATAATGGAGATTGTGCCGTCACCAATATTAGCCACCCACGCATGTTTATTATTGTTGGTCAGCGTCACGACGTGAGCACGTTTTCCAGTATAGATGGAAGCAATGGTTTCCATGGCATCGGTATCAATCACTGACACCCGTCCTGAAGCAAGATTAGTTGCCCACAAGTACTTACCATTGCGCGCGAGAGAGAGATCATGGGTCGCATGGTTCAAGGTATCAATCTCTCCGAGAACTTTAAATGTAGTCCCATCAACAACGCTGACTGAACTGGAGCTCTCGTTTGCGATATACACCTTTGTACTAGGCCCCTTGGGTTTTTGCGGTGGCATCAGGACTTGACAACCTGCCATGAGTCCCCAAATAAGGACACCGCCTACAATAAAAAATCCAGCTTTGGTTTTCTTCATGAGCAACCTCCGTACTTGAAAAATTTCAGTCACAAATCGATTAATAAGCTTTATCGTACACGTCCAAGAATCAACTGACCCTCCACCTCACCCTTTTTCATCGGATGTTGGTTCTGGCCTGTCACTGAGGGAACGTGCGTGGACACGTAGGAGTAGGCTTCATCTACTGTGATCAGCCCATCTGCATTGAAGTCCGCTTTTCCCTTCAGCCCTTGCAACAGGTAATAAGTAAACACTCCGTGGCCTAAATCATCCCGCTCTTCGCTGACTTCACCCGCTCGACTCGCCGTTAACACAACTCGTCCTTTTCCTTTTGATAATCGTGTCAGGAAATTGTCTGAAACCACTGCCCGCCGGGCGGCCGTCGCAAACGTTCGCCCTCCGGTGGCCCCACTATAGCAGGAATCGGTAATAAAAATGACCCGTTCGGCATTGAGGCGATGAAATATTGTTTCAATTTCACGCATCGGCAATCCAGTGGTGTAGAGGTCTTGCGGGTCGGCGTCATACGGAATCAAATATTTTTCAAGCCCATCCCCATCGGGGCTTGTGGCATCGGTCTCTGGAGCGCCATGACCCGCATAATAAATAATCACGGTATCTTTTGGGCCGGCCTTCCGTTTCAAATGGGTTCCGAGGGTTCGTTTCATTGAAACCAATGTTGCTTGGTCGTTGGTTAAAAGCGTCATCTGTTCTTTGGGAACCCCAACATCGTTAATCAGATAATCGTGAAACGCCAGGGCGTCTTTATCGGCATATTTCAAAGGGCGAACCTTGTCGTATTTGGAAATACCAATGACCACAGCCCAAATCTTACCTTTGTCGATGACTCGGGTCACTGTCAGCTCCCTTGTCGTGGAGAGCTGTTCTTCGTCAAAGGCGGTGACGGTAATGTGGTTCGTCCCTTCCCGAAGTTGAATCGATTCCGAAAATTCAAAAGTCGTTTGGGGGATGGTCTTGTCCGACACCACTTTCACGCCACGGCTCTGACGCCTCGCCAATAATTCGTTATTCACACGAACCTCAATTCGTGAGATACCCCGCTCGCTCGCCGCAGCGCCAACCAGGATGATGCGATCAACTCTCACTTCTTTGCCATCAAAAAGAGAAGCGAGTGCAATAGCCGGGGGAGTTTTTGGAATCGTCACGGATTCGGTTACTTCATTCAACCGGCCACGCAGGGCACGCACTTCTTCTTTATGTTCTCTTAGAGCCTTTTCCGCTTGTTCTCGTTGGGCATGTTCCTGCCGAAGTTTTTCTTCCATCGACGTCATTTCGGTTGTCCGGGTTTGCGCAATGCCCTCTAACTTGGCTTGGAGGTTTTTCATTTCCTCCTCGCGCTCCCGCAAAGCTTTTTCCGTTTGTTCGCGCTCAACACGCTCTCGTTCCAGATTATCTTGAGCTGTAGAAAGTTGGGTATTCTGGGTGATTGAGAGATGCTCCAATTTGGAGCGAAGGCCTTTCATCTCTTGCTCCCGCTGGTGCAAGGCTTCCTCAATTTTAGCCCGATCACTCTCGGCCCGCTGTAGTTGCTCGTTCAGCGTTATAAATTGGGCTGTTCGTGCGGCCTCTAAGCCCTGAATGGTGGGGATGGGCATTTCCGCTTTGGCAGGCAGGGTGACGGCGGTTATTTGACTTTTGGCAATCCAGCCAATTTCGGTTTCGGAAATCGACACGCGATACCAATCATCTAATTCCCCCGTTGCCGCCAACGTTTGGTTCTTCAAGACTGATGCGATCACCGAGCTATCCGATCCAGCACCACTCAAAATTGTAGCCTGGTTTTCCGTCACCGTCACAAGTTTGTTCACCACAATAATGTGTTTGGGTGGTTGAGTATCCACTGTCATTTCCAACTCTTCATTGAGAAACACCTGCTGATCTTTTTCCTGGATGAAGAGTTTTAAGCCAAGATGGTCTTCAGGGAAATCCGGCCAGACGGTAAAACTGACTCGGGCCTTCTTCGATGTGTCAGGAGCGAGCTGGCCAAAACGAATCATGCGGGGTCGAATGTCCAAATGCTGTCCCTTCGGATTCGAAAATTCTACCCACGTATTGGTGGCAGGAACCGGCCCGACATTTCTAAGAGTGAGAAGAAGGTCCACCGCTTCCCCTTTTTGAATTCGGCCATCACCATTCCCAACGGACTGCCCGCTTCCATCGTCCACAATTTGATAATTATAGGCCAATCGAGGACGATTGGAATGCGTGAGGGTCACCACCGCTTGAAGCGGATGAGGAATAAAGCCGTTGTATTCTTCGAAAGAGATCTTTAAAGAAATTTCTTCTTTTTTGTAATCGAAAGGAACGGTTAACGTAAACGTATCTGATTTACTCTGCCCGGCTTCGATCTTTCCAAGGTAAAAGAGATGTCCGTCAAAAACCGAATCCTTGCTATGCGAACGTCCACTAAACCGATAGAGGGGGCCTTTACCGGTATTGGTGACTTTCAATTCCAGTTCCAGGGGTTTTCCGGGTATGGCTTCATGGGGATGAATAGACAATTCGACTTTCGGTTGGGGTGGAGGAAATGGCGGAGGACCAACTTCATCATCCCGGACCTGTACTTTTTTCCCCTCACCTCGAGATGCAATGAGAGTGGAAGGGCTGGATGGCTGCAACCGGACGGTCCGATCCCGACCTCCGGACGCCAGGATCTTTCCGTTAGGAGAAAAAGCCAAAGCCCAGATAGGTCCCTTATGTTCTTTGAGGGATGCGATCTGACGACCGCTTTTCCAATCCCACATTCGAATGGTCCCATCTTTTCCTGCCGAAACTACCGTATTCCCATCAGGAGAAAAGACCACAGCAGAGACTTCGCCGGTATGACCGGCGAAACTCCCACGTTCCTGCCTACTTTCGATATCCCATAATCGAACTTTGTGGTCCGCAGAGCCACTGGCAAGCAACAAGCCATCCGGCGAAAAAGACACGGCATGAACGGCTCCGGTATGTCCAGAGAGGCTTCCTATTTGACGGCCACTTGAGGGATCCCACACGTGGACCAGGGTGTCGCTGTTACCAGTGACCAATTGAGTACCATCGGGGGAAAATGCCACCGAGAACACAATGCCGAACCCGCTTTTCATCGTCTTGAGTTCTTTACCAGAACGCCACTCCCACAATCGTATACTCCCTCCATCACCGGCGGCTGCTAAATCCCGTCCATCTGGTGAGAATGCCAGGGTCCGGAAATTCCCAAAGCTTGAGCTAAAGGATGCCACTTCTTTTCCCGTCTGGATGTCCCATACTCGACAGGTTTTGTCGGTGCTGGCAGAGGCCAAGAAGCGGTTATCAGGAGAAAAGGCCAGAGCCCGAATGGTGCCGGAATGACCGGGTAAGACCTTGTTCAGACGGCCGGTTTTCGCATGCCATAAGCGGATAACCTGATCCCCCCCTCCAGAACCGATCAGATGTCCATCGGGAGAAAAGGCGAGCGCAAAAATTTCGCCATGATGTCCGGTGAGCATTCGTGAAGGAGTATCCTGAGCAAAGGTTCCCTGAGGCATCAGACAGGCAATCAGCCAGATGACGAGTAATGTGGTAGTAAGTCGTATAGCCGTGAGAGCGAAGTGGAACGAAGTATGTGAGTCAGCCATTCTGGCACCTTTCCAGTGAGGACATTCTGTCCTAGTGCCCGGTCTGTCGTGGCTAGGGGGGAAATAGTTCATAACTTTGGGGATTTTGGTGAAGGGGCCAACTGTACCCACCAAAGATGTATGTAATCTAACCTACATCTTCAAAACGTATATAGAAAAATTCCTCGAAGTTGTCTACATATTAAAGAATGAACCTAACAAAGGGCCAGGGCCTTTTGGACAAGACCATATTAATAGGTAAAAACCCCTGTAAGATTGGGGGCGAAAAAAACGGTCTCCACTTGATGAGGGGTTAGGAGGCTGCGCAGCGGGGCTGGGGTT
>CBDUWS010000151.1:0-5050 GCA_965370985.1 uncultured bacterium | reverse complement strand
TGCGCCCCATCAGACAACCGTTTGTCTATGGGACATTGTTAGGTTCCTAATTTAGATGTATAATCTAGGTATCTAGTGTAGGTGCGTTCTATTGAGAAAGGAGAAGGTCATGGCCAAAATGAATATCTCAATCGATGAGGAAGTTCGGGAAGAACTTTTCCGTCTGGTTCCTCCTCGGCAGAGGAGTCAGGTGGTGAATGAGGCGTTGCGAAAAGAACTGCTACATCGGAAGCGGGAACAAGCGACCAAGAAACTACAGGAGTTACGCAAACGCAGTGCTACGTTGACTAGCAAAGAGATTGTCGAGGCCTTGAAACGAGATCGAACGAGCACGGGCCGATGATTATTGTGCCGGATGCCTCAGTTATCCTGAAGTGGGTCCTGGAAAAGTCGAGCGAGCCGGATCAGGTTCAAGCTCGTTGGCTTCAAGCGGCGATGCTAGCCAATCACGTTGAGATCCGATTGCCGACCCTCTGACGTTTTGAGGTTGGCAATGTCCTGGGTCGGAAGCAGCCTACGTTAGCGACGGAGTTGCTGAGTGTGTTGTTGGCGTTTGACTTTGAAGAAGTTTCCCTTGGAAAAGAGTATGCGCAGGAAGTTCTGGAGCATATGCGAGAGGTAAAGGGCGTGACTTTCTATGATGCGGCTTATCATGTACTTGCGTTGCGTGTGAAGGGCCTGTATCTGACTGCGGATTTAGCCTATGTGAAAAAAGCCAAACGAAAAGGGAATGTCTCATTGCTTGCGGAATGGGAATGGCGGTAGCCAAAGGGTCTTATGAAATGTGGAGAACGAATTGTTTGACTTCAGGGAGATTTGGATTATTTTAGTGCTTCAAAGATTGGACGAGGTTGCTGGAGGGGCTCCCATTGCAGGATGGTGAGGGAGTCGTCGACGTAGACGGGGTGGCGCATGCCGTTGAGGACACTCGTGATACCTGGTGTGCTGGCTACTGTCCAGAGGGCTTTTCTGGAAAATGGCTCTTCGCGTTTGTCTTTTGGTAATAGGGGATCGAGTATCTGTCCAATCTCGGAGAGTTTTTTTGCACTTTTCTGTGCGGCTTCCATCCGCAGGACTTTTAAGAGTGCGACAAGTTCTGGAACATATTTATCTCGCCAGGATTCCCAGATTTTCTCTTCTTCTTTCCGCCCCGTGAAGTGCTGCGTCAATAGTTGGAACACTCGATTCACATGGGGCCCGATTGTTTGCGATTCAATTTGATCCCAATGTTCTAAGTTTTGCACGGACTTCCGCACTCGTTTGAGCTCTTCGGCCCAATTGAAGTATTCAAGCGGCGATGCGCCTTTTTCCGGTTGAGGAATGTTTGGCCCGAGAACTTGTTTGTAATCATGTTCGAGTGCCGCGACTTTGGATTGTTGGGCTTCAAAGTTGGTATTGGAGATTTCGGCTTGCGGATCCGCCAGGCGAATCATGCCTCCGCCTTTTCCAGGAATGGCGTTCAGCGGACGATTGACTAATACGGCGATCTCTTTTTCGCGGGCCAGTGATAGGGCCGTCTGTGAATAGTCTTTTCCCGTATTGTGTGTCAGGAGGGCGCCGGCTTCAAAGAGGTTCATCGGCAATTGCAATACCCGAAAATGATGGTGAGATTGTCCTGTTTGTTGCGCGGCGGCTTGGGCTGCCTCGAGCATGTGGGAAAGCGAGGTGGAATCGGGATCGTCGGGATTGGCTGTGCAGGTATTTGATGACACGCCATAATATTGTATTCGGCCAGTGGCGACCTGTGACTCGAAGTAGACGAAGGCCTGTTCCAGTCGACGATAGAATTCCTGTCGGAGATCTTTTAATTGAATGGCGTTGATGGATAGGTTCCGATTCTTGGCATCTGACAGAAAATATTCTGGATTGTGTAAAAGGCAGACATCCAACGTAGCCAGACCGAGTCGGTCTAGTGAGAGTATGAGTTGTTCTTCCAAAAACTCAGGATGGAGACAATGCCAAATACCTTCCCCATATTTAACCATTTCAGGGAACGGCTTCCCGGCTTCTTCTCTGGCTTTGGCTCGCGCGAGATTATTCCCTTGTACGTACCCGATTTTGGAGACAATAATAATTTGTTCTCGTGAGATGAACCGTTTTGCAATAAGGTCTTTGACGACCGTTCCCACCAACCGTTCGCTTTGGCCATCCGCATAATTTGTCGAGGTATCGATGAGATTGCAGCCTTCTTGGAGTGCTTTTTCTAGGGCGTTTCGATGGTCGTCTACTCCCAGACTAATTCGATAGCCGCCAAAGCCGATTCTGGATGTTGTGAGGCCGGTCGACCCCAGCGCTGTATAGCCATGCGAAGACAGGCGCGTTGTTCGCGCACTTGCCAAGATATTTGCCACGTAGGTTCCTGTGCCTTGCGGCGTGGCATGTCCTGGCAGGCCATCTGTGGTTAGAGCCTGGCGCGTTCCTCCTGTTTGCGTCGTGGTCCCTTGAGGATGTTGTAGTGCAGACGGTACCGCTTCAGGGTCGGTGAGAGGGGCCTGGCATGCAAAGTTTTTACAGATGTACAGGGCGGCTTTTCCATTGACGGGTGTCTTTCCGGCCAAGAGGGGGTGAGAGGTTTCCACGTCTGAGTCCTGATGGTAGGCCATAATACGATACGGAATGAAACAGCTATTCACTGCCGTGCGGAGTAGTGTGTAGGCCCTGTCGTCAGTGCCACCGACCAAGGCCAATTCTATGGGTCCTCGAAGTAACAGGTCGACGACCATCAGGCTCTTGGGAAATCCTCGAGGGACTTGGCCAATTTGTTGTCCATAGGCTCGGACAGCGTTTGTGGCCGCAGTGCGAAAATCTTCCCGGTCAAAGTGGAAAGACAAACGTGCCAGAACTGAAGCGGCCACGGCATTTCCACTCGGTGTGGCGCCATCAGCACCTTCTCGTCCTCGAAGAATTAACGTTTCGTGATCGATGGCGGTCGTAAAGAATCCACCATGTTCGCGATCTTCAAAATCCTCCACAATCCTTTCGCCTAATGAGACGGCTTCATGGAGATATCGTTCGATTCCCGTGGCTTCGTACACTTCCAGCATAGCTTCGGCCGCATAGGCATAATCTTCCAGACATGCATTGAGATGGGCTTTGCCGTTGCGGTAGGTACGCCATAAATGATTCTCCGGCCTGGAAAGGGTGGTGAGGAGAAAATCAGCTGCTCGGATCGCGCCGTCAAGGTAGGGTTGGTGATTGAATACGCGTCCGGCTTCAGCCATGGTTCCGATCATCATGCCGTTCCACGCTGTGATAATTTTGTCATCCAGCCCTGGCGGGATGCGCTTTAGGCGAGCTTGGTAGACCAGAGGGCGAACGCGATCAATTGTGTTCTGCAATTCTTCTGGCGAACAACCCAATTCTTTTGCAACTGCCTCAAGCGATTTAGGTGTTCGAGGTATGCTGGTCTGTTCCCAATTCCCTTTCTCCGTAATGTCGTAATAGGCGCAAAACCGGGTGGCGTCTTTTTCATCAGTAACAATTTTCTGAATCTGCTCTGGTGTCCAGACAAAAAACTTCCCTTCCACACCTTCGCTATCAGCATCGGTGGCTGAGAAAAACCCGCCTTCGGGTGCCGTCATTTCGCGGAGAATATAATCCAAGGTTTCCGTGGCCACCTGACGATAGCGTTCCAATCCGGTGGCCTGAAAGGCCTCGACGTACGTGCGGGCAAGCAGGGCATTGTCGTACAACATTTTTTCAAAGTGCGGGACTAACCATTCATCATCTGTGGAATAGCGCGCAAAGCCGCCACCAATATGATCATACATGCCACCTGTAGCCATGCCATCCAGTGTCTTGGTCACCAGAGTCAGAATTTTCTCCTGTCGACTCCAGTGATATTGACGAAGCAGGAAGGACAGGCCGGTGGCAGGTGGGAATTTTGGTGCGCGCCCAAAACCGCCGTAGCGCGCGTCGAAGTCATGGGCAAATTGTTTGACCGCATTCTCGATATCGGCTTCTCCCACTGCCAAAGGAGAGGCCGGTTGCAATGCAGAACGCAGCCGAGAGGTGAAACGCTCGGCTTGTTGCACAATGTTGGATTGATCTTTGGCCCAGGCCTCTCCAATATTCGTCACAATGGATCCAAACCCAGGTCTCCCCCATTTATCTGTGGGTGGGAAATAGGTGCCTGCAAAAATCGGCTCTTGATCAGGTGTGAGAAAGACGGTCATCGGCCATCCGCCATGCCCCTGGTTCATGGCCGTGGTGGCTTGCATATAGATTTCATCGATATCGGGCCGTTCTTCACGGTCGACTTTGATATTGATGAAATACCTGTTCATTAACTCGGCAATGCTGTCATTTTCAAAAGATTCCCGCTCCATCACGTGACACCAGTGACAGGCCGAATAGCCAACGGATAAGAGAATAGGCTTATTGTTCTCTTTGGCCCGCTTGAGTGCTTCCTCACCCCATGGGTGCCAATCCACAGGATTGTGGGCATGTTGCAAGAGATATGGGCTGGTTTCGTGAATCAGCCGATTCGGTTGGCGGTCGCTTGTTGATTTAGACATGGTACGCGTGTGCTATAGAAATTGCGGACAATCTCTTGACGGAAATTTGCATGAACGGTACTCGGCTATTTCGTCTCGCCGAGGCTTCGCTCGTATAACAGAACTTTCCAGCCATCTGTCTCTGAAATGAAACCATTTGGTTGGACGACCGGCAGCATCCCGGTTCCTGGCACCCGACCTGTTTGTCCCATGCTGCCATTCTTGAGGACCCACATCATTTCACCAGGTGTGCGGTACTTGTTAAATTTAGGATTGGTGAAATTTCGTGGCTGAATGGGCAAATTTTTGGCCCCGGCCCCATCTCCTTTACCTTCTGCCCCATGACAACTGATACAGCCCCCACGGCCCAGAAAAATTTCTTTGCCTTCGGCTAGAATCTCAGGAGTGGCTTCGAATGGAGATTTGGTGGCTTTGGCCGCTCTGCGTTCAGTAGCAGGAACGCGAGAAATTTTAATATTGAATTCTCCTCCTGCACTGCCGTATCCCGCGGGGTTCACGGCTAAAGCCGGAAAAGCGGGCAATAATACGAGGAG
>CBDUWS010000150.1:0-5071 GCA_965370985.1 uncultured bacterium | reverse complement strand
ATTTCTGTACCGATGCCCTTGTCCGTGAATATTTCCAATAAGACAGCATGGGGCACACGCCCATCGATAATGTGAGCTTTTTTCACCCCTCCTTGAAGGGCCGTGAGGCAGGCGTGAACTTTTGGCAACATGCCTTCGCCAATGACTTTTTTCTTCACCATCTGTTCCATGTCTTTTCGTGAAAGCGTCGAGACGTGATGATTGCTGGCATCGCGAATGCCTTTTACGTCACTCAACATGAGCAGCTTTTCAGCTTGAATTGCAGCGGCCAAACTCCCCGCAACCAGATCGGCATTAATGTTATGGGTTGTTCCTTTCGCATCCACGCCAATAGGGGCGATCACTGGAATAAAATTGGCATTTTGCAGTGTGAGCAATAATTCACTGTTTACGTGGCTGACTTCCCCCACGAGTCCGTAGTTTTCCGACTGGAGAATTTCGGTTGATCCACCATAGTGATGCATTAAACTCTTGGGATTAAATGGCTTCGTGGTGAACAATTGGCCGTCTTTCCCTGTGAGTCCCACGGCTTTTCCTCCATGCTGATTGAGGAGCGCCACAATTTCTTTGTTTATCCGTCCGCCTAACACCATTTCCACAACTTCCATTGTGGGCTCGTCCGTGACCCGTACGCCATGAATAAACTTGGCTGTAATGCCAAGGGTTTCCAGCATTTTGTTGATTTGGGGGCCGCCTCCATGGACGATAATGGGATTGAGTCCGACATATTTAAGCAGCACGACATCTTCCGCGAATCCTTCTTTGAGTTCTTCAGCCACCATGGCTTTGCCGCCATATTTAATGACGATGGTCTTCCCTGCAAAATTGCGAATATAGGGAAGGGCTTCGATGAGGATGTCGGCTTTTTTGATGAGTTGGTCCATAGGCCAGGTATGATGACAAGGGGTTATAAAATAAATCGGCTGAGATCTTGGTCTTTCACGATATTTTGTAAATGATCTTTTACGTATTGAGCATTGATCGTAACTTTTTTCTCGGGAAGATCCTGGGCTTCAAATGACACCTCTTCCAATAAGCGTTCGACTATGGTGAAGAGACGTCGTGCACCGATATTTTCCGTTCGGTCGTTGACTTCTACGGCAGTCGCTGCAATTTCATCGATACCATCCGGCGTAAATTCCAGTGAGATGCCTTCGGTTCCCAGGAGTGCCTGATATTGTTTGATCAGGGCATTCTTGGGTTCCGTGAGGATCCGGATTAAATCCTCTTTGGTGAGGGGTTCCAGTTCGACGCGAATGGGGAAACGTCCTTGTAATTCCGGTATGAGATCTGACGGTTTGGACACATGGAACGCTCCTGCGGCAATAAACAAGATATGATCGGTTTTAACCAGCCCATGCTTCGTATTGACGGTGCATCCTTCCACAATCGGCAATAGATCACGTTGGACGCCTTCTCGGGAGATGTCGGGCCCCTGGTGCTTTTCTTTGCCGGCAATTTTGTCAATTTCATCCAGGAAGACGATGCCGGATTGTTCGGTGCGTGAGATGGCTTCTTTGGTCACTTCTTCCATGTCGATAAGTTTTTGTGCTTCTTCATGCTCCAAAAACTTTAACGCCTCCGTAATCTTCATGCGGCGGTCTTTTTTCTTCCCCGGCATCATGCCCCCGAGCATTTCCCGGAGATTGTGTTCCATGTCTTCCATTCCGCCAATATTGGAGATGATGCCAACCGGCAGGCCTCCTCGTTCTTTGATCTCAATTTCGACCATGCGATTATCGAGTTTGCCTTCTTTTAATTGCGTGCGGAGCTTTTCGCGTGTGGATTCTTGAGGATCAGGTTTTTTATTCGATGAGGTGTCGGACGCCTCGTCCTCTTCACCGGGTTTAATATTTGAAGTCGACGGGGAGCGCGGGAGGAGGATATCCAACACGCGTTCTTCCGCCATCTCTTCGGCTTTGTGTTGGACTGTTTCTAAATGAGCCGTTTTTACCTGGTTGATGGAAATATCTGTCAGATCTCTGATCAGCGATTCCACGTCTCGACCGACATAGCCTACTTCAGTAAATTTTGAAGCTTCTACTTTAATGAATGGGGCATTGGCGAGTTTTGAGACGCGACGCGACACCTCTGTTTTGCCGACTCCTGTGGGGCCGATCATGATGATATTTTTCGGTACAATTTCCTCACGAAGTTCGGGGCTGAGCTGTTGGCGGCGCCACCGGCTGCGCAGCGCGATGGCGACCATCCGTTTCGCATCTTTTTGGCCGATGACATAGCGGTCAAGCTCTTCCACGATTTGGCGTGGTGTGAGGGAGTCGAGTTTTGGAGTCGAAGGGGGTGGTTGCTGTTCCATATGTTATGTCGATAACTCCTCGATGACTATATGATGGTTGGTATAAATATCGATACTCCCGGCGATTTGCATGCTTTGCTCGACGATGCGTTTTGGTGCAAGGTCTGTTTGAGCCAGAAGGGCCCGGGCAGCAGCTAGGGCGTACGGACCTCCCGAACCAATGGCTAAGATGCCATCTTCAGGTTCGATGACATCACCCGTGCCGGAAATAATAAAGGAATGTTCATGATTGGCGATAGCGAGTAGTGCCTCGAGTCGTCGAAGTACGCGGTCGGTTCGCCAGTCTTTGGCGAGTTCGACGGCCGCTCGGGTGAGATTCCCTCGATATTCTTCTAGCTTGGCCTCGAACTTTTCAAAAAGGGTAAAGGCATCTGCGGTGGCTCCGGCAAATCCCGCGAGGACTTGGTTTTGATGCATGGTGCGAAGTTTTCGTGCATTGCTTTTCATAATGGTGGTGCCGACCGTCACCTGACCGTCGGAGCCCATAGCAACAACCGGGCCCTTCCGTACGCATAGGATGGTGGTGGAACGAATGATCATGGTTTCAGGCTGTCTCCTTCTGATGATGCCGTGGGGGAAGAACCTGATCGGGGATGGGCTCGATCATACACGGCCATCAGTTTATCGGTTGCGACATGGGTATATTTCTGTGTGGTGGCTAAGGAGGCATGCCCTAGTAATTCTTGGATGGCTCGCAAATCGGCTCCTTCATCCAGTAAATGCGTGGCAAAGGAATGACGCAGCGTATGGGGAGTCACCGATTTCGGGAATCGGTTTCCCGCCTGTTGTTTGATCATGCGTTCCACGCTCCGGGTGGTTAAACGTCCTCCTCGAGCATTGAGGAATAGTGGATGTGAACCTGAACGAATAGGAGGTAAACTACCAGGTTTCTGCAATTTTTGTGTAGCCATGGGAGGTAGTTGGCGCTGATATTCGAGTATGGCATCTGTGGCTACTGTCCCGATTGGGACTCTACGTTCTTTTTTCCCCTTTCCGCGCAATCGAATGAATTGAGCTTCAAGATCCACATTGCCCCAATTCAATCCGACTAGTTCCGAAACTCGTGCACCACTCGAATAGAGGGTTTCTAGCATAGCTTGATTTCTGGCCTCAATCCATGTCTGGGCGGAAGGTGAATCTAACAGCGTGGTGGCTTCGTCTTTGGTCAAGACTGTCGGCAGGCGCGTTCCGAGTCGAGGCGAACGAACCGCTGCGGCTGGATTGTGGCCGATGCGTCCCTCTTCAAGCAAAAATCGAAAAAAACTTTTGAGGCAGGCCAATTTACGGGCAAGGGAGGTTTTCTTTAACCCCTGATCACTCAAGTGTTTCAAGTAGGATCGGATATGCAGTGCATCTATCGCCTCAGGGTGCGGGTCTGTATCCGTCTGAAAAAACTGGGCTTGAATGTGTGCCAGGAACTGTTGAAGATCGGACTGGTAGTTGCGATGGGTTTCTTGTGACACCCCGCGTTCCAATTGCAGGTAGAGTATGAACGCCCGAATTGCTTCACGCATATGAAAGCCCGGATTGCGTCATCCATGATTGGAACTCGGAAATGGCTCGTTCTTGAATGCCTTGCCGTTTTTTTTGTTTGTCTCGAATCGGCGTATCAAGCGGTGGAAACAGACCAAAATTGGTGTTGATGGGCTGAAAATATTTCGGCTCACAGGTCGTGATGTATTGGAGAAGGGCGCCATGTGCCGTGGTTGGCGGAGGTGTAATGAGAGGATGCGCTGATAGCATACGGGCAGCATTCAGTCCTGCTAAGCCTCCACTGGCGGCAGCCTCCACATAGCCTTCGACGCCGACTAATTGTCCTGCAAAAAAGACGTTGGGGTGTTTCTTTAATTGTAGTGTGTCCTTCAAGAGAACAGGGACATTAATAAACGTATTCCGGTGAATGCTGCCGCATCGGAGAAATTCTGCCTCTTCCAATCCTGGAATCATGCGGAAGACTCTTCGTTGCTCAGGGTACGTGAGTTTGGTTTGGAAGCCCACGAGGTTATAACAGGACCCGTGACGATTTTCTGCTCGTAATTGTAACACGGCGAAGGGCCGTGTTCCGGTTTTGGGATCAATGAGCCCAACGGGTTTCAAGGGGCCGAAGGCCAAGGTTTGTCGGCCGCGGTCGGCCATCACCTCGATAGGTAGACATCCTTCAAAATAGGGAATGTTTTCAAATGTTTTGGGTTGGACCCGGTCGGCCTGGATGAGGGCGTCATAGAATTGATTGTAGGTTTTCTCATCCATGGGGCAATTGAGATAATCTGCGGTGCCTTTATCGTAACGTGACGCCCGAAAGATTCTGTCCATGTTCAGGGAGTCGGTATCCACAATAGGGGAAATGGCATCGAAGAAATACAGATTTTTTGATCGAGTAAGCTGGATAATGGCTTCAGACAATTTGGGTGAGGTTAATGGACCCGTGGCGATGATACACACGGCATCCTCTGGAATGTCTTGAATTTCCTCGCGAAGAATTCGCACATTGGGATGTTCAGTCAGCGCCTGTGTGATTTTCTGAGCAAATCGGTCTCGATCGACTGCTAAGGCGGTTCCTGCAGGAATAGCCACGTCATCAGCGATTTTGATGATCAACGAGCCGAGTTGCCGCATTTCTTGTTTGAGAATGCCTGGAGCGCTGAGGGGGTCGTTCGATCCTAATGAATTTGAGCACACAATTTCAGCGAGTTGTTCGGTCTTATGGGCTGCCGTTTCCGTTTTAGGGCGCATTTCATAAAGCGTCACTTTGGC
>CBDUWS010000149.1:0-5148 GCA_965370985.1 uncultured bacterium | reverse complement strand
TTTGCGAGTCGTTTGGCCCATATGGCTACAAGATTACTCGGCGTTTTCGCTGAGAGCAGGGCATCGGGTTGTTCTCGGCGAAGGTATGTCGCCAAACCCTGAAGATAGCGTATTGTTTTTGGTGGTTTGATGGCCAATAAAATAGGAAGACATAGTGACCTGATGGCTTCGGGGCTAGCCAGGAGAACCCTTATCCGACTAAGGATAATTCCAGTTCGTTTGAGCTCTATCACGTTAACTCCCGGAGGGATCCTATTCGCATAGGGCCCCTTGAGTTGGCACAGGACAAGATCAACCTTATGGCCCTGTTCTACGAAGGCTTCAGCAAGGTGGAGCATCACTCGCGCGACGCCTCCCCCCGCCAAGGAGGGAATAAAAATTGCGAGATGTTTTTGCAAAGCTTGCGAGGAGTTTTTGATGGGAGTTCCTTTGTTTTCGAAGCCTTGCGTGATCAGTGCACAAACCTTCTCGAGAGATGAAAGGGGTATGAAATTTTCTTCTGGTCTCTTAATGCCTTTTTCGGTATATCTGTCGCCGTAGGGTCGAAGTTACGTCTTTACTCAAAGAAGAACTGAAGAAATATTTCCAAACGGCCCAACCTACCTTTGGGCGGGAGGCCCAACAGGTTTGGAGCCACTTTTCGCTGAGTGCATGAGAAAATGCGGGTTCGGCATAACAGGGGGTATGCGTATTTGCCTCTTGTAGCCGTAATAACCATTCTCGGGCCCAGTCGAGATAGCTAGTGTCAGGGATGAAGCTAGATTTTCTCATCCGAGAGAGGGTCAAATGAGGATCAAGGTCGTCCGGAGAAAAGGCGACTCCCAGTTCCTTCAATTGGTTACTGATAATCTCTCGTTTTTTGGCATCTCCGAGGTCCGTGGTTTGTCCGGTGATTTGCTGTGGGTGAATTCGGCCATAGACCAGGCATTCCGGCAAGTTGCCTAATTTATAGTATTTTGCGAGTCGCACGTGGAGTTCATAATCCTGACAGCGTGGGTAATCATTGCGATAGCCATATTCTTGGAGAATAGCTGTTCGTGCCATAATAGAACGGTTGCTCATCGCACAACGAAATAAAAATTGTGCGTGAATGTCATCAGGGAATATTGGCTGTCGTTTGATTCGTTTTAACGGGTGGCCCTGGGCATCCATCATACGGCACCAACTTCCCACTTGGGCATAATCAGGATGGCTGTCCAGAAAGGCGACTTGTTTTTCGAGGCGATGGGGGTAGGCACGGTCGTCACTATCGAGCATGGCCATATATTGTCCGCGAGCGAGCTCGACTCCTTTGTTCCGGGTTTTGGGAATGCCAAGATTTTCTTTATTGCAGGCTAAGCGAATTCGTGAATCAGTATAGGAGCGGATCATGTCCACGCTGTGATCAGTCGATCCATCATCGACTAAAAGGATTTCGAAATCTGAAAATGTTTGAGCCAAAATACTTTCAATGGCTTCTCCAACGTATTTTTCCCGGTTATAGACCGGTATGAAAACTGTGACTTTAGGAGTCTTGGAATTGACCATCAGGAAGGGTGAAGTTTTATTGGATTGGCGGGTTAAGGTATTTCTCAGATTGTGGCTTAGAAAATCGCGTCAAAAAGGGAATTGGTGTAGGCAGAATTTCAGATGACCATTTTACTAAGCCTCTTCTATTATGATCATATGCTTTGCCAGATGCCAAGTGTTTGCTACAATTGCATGTTCGAAAAAACTTCCTAGATCCCAGCAGCAGCATCTCTCCTTACCGCTAGTCTCTTTGAGTGGCTGGCAGATCTTATAGAACCTATCGGGTGATTGCCATATCCAATCTGTTTTGAGATTTTGAAGTCTTGAAAAGCGCTTAATCATGAATTTGAACCGATCTATCCGGCAGTCCTCTCCATTTTTTCTAAAACGGGTAAAATATTTTCTCTCTCGTCTATTTGGAACACGCCTCCAAAAAAACAAGAGTATTCATTTTGTGACAGTGAATGGCCACCGCTTCAAGCGTCTTATTCTGTGTGATTCCTATCTCGCAGACGAAATTGAGCGGTACCTTGGCAGCTTTATAGAAAGTCGCTATTTTCCCCGTTTAGTTGCGCGATACGAGCGTGAGATTTGGCTTGAGTATGTTGAGGGTCTATCAATACGATCCGTCGATGAGCCATTTGTCCTTAAAATAGCAGAATTTTATGCCACGGTGTATGGGACAAGTCCAGCATTGCTGGATACGAAACACTCGGCTTTTCCGGACAAACTGCTCCAGGACCTTCACTTTCTCCGCCAAATCAGCGTCTTACCCCAAGCCTCTTACCTGGATCTTCAGGCTGCCGTGAATGATTTGACTCCGGAACATGTATGGGTAGGCTATGATTATACCGATCCGGTCCTTAAAAATTTTATTCAGCGGCCAGCGAATGGGCAGATTTGTGTTGTGGATGTTGATGGGTTGGCGGGGAATCAGCTTTTAGGAACCGGGGTAGCCAAAGCCTGTGTTCGTTGGCTTGGTCCCTATCGGTCCCTGTTCTTTTCCTCTCTTGCCAATCAAGGGGCACCTGATTTTCAGAAATATTTCAGCTTTGTGGAATTGTGTTTCCTGGCCAAATGGATGAAGCGAGCTTTTCTAGAGCATGATTGGAAGGTGCTTGACCCGACTCTGTTTGAGCGTTTTCGGCACCCACAGTAACCCCTGAACTATCTTTTACATTCTCCGAAAATCTAGGTTCAGGTCTTTCTGCTGGCCTAATAACCTTTTGGGGACTTGCCGAAAAAACGCTGCATGCGATCAAGCATTGTGAAGCGATTGATCACCACAATTAATACTTTTCGCATGTGGTTCTTGGGACATTGAATTTCTCTCACTCCGTGCCAGGAATTTCCTTTTCGGGCAAACAACAAACTATAGTTTCCTATAGCCTTTGAGACAGTAGATTTTTTGAAATCTTCAAATTTTGGTGCTGACTGACGGGTAAATTGACCTTCATCGTCAAGAATGACGGTTTCTCCACCCCAGCTCGGTTCCCAGTCCTTTTCCGTGTTGAAATAAAAAATGTGGGATCCGAGTTTATGCTTGGCATCGCAATGTGGTGAAACGGAACAGCCGTTGGGGGTGTAGTGCCAATGAAGCGACAATTCCAAAGAATTCACTTTGAAAAGACGGTGGAGGAATGTCTGATATTCCTGCCCACGAAGTTCGTTGATAAATGATTGCCACGGTGGTGCCAGGTGAAGATCATCCTGGTATTCTAATGTGAAACGATCGTGACTTTGTTGGCCATGGGCTCGTGCAACCCCAAAACGCCGTTGAAATAGTGATACATCCGGGAGGGTCGAAAGCAGTTGTTGGTGCCCATCTGTCGTGAGTAACCCTTCAGGATTGATCCATGGATAGGGTTTTGTTTGTTGGAATGCCAGTGGGTCAATGGCTGCCAGGCGTTGGAAATCCAAATACGTCATTCCTGCTCCTTAGCGAGAGATACGCTGAATCCAATGGCCTAATATTTTCTGCGTTAATTGACTGAATATGGAGCGTTGACGAAGATATTCTCGACGAATGGGAACGATCTGTTCGTCCAGTTCATACAGCATTGGATCGGCCGTGCGAATCGTGAGGTTCGAAATGTCAGTGTCACTGATGCTATCCAGGTGTTTCAGCAAACCTCTTAGACTATTATTATGGGCCACAATAAGGAGATGTTTTCCCTGGCGGAGCTCGGGTACGGCGACATCCTGCCAGAAGGGTAGAAAACGTGCAAGCGTGTCTTTTAGGCTTTCGCTTTGAGGAAGATCGGCCGGGGATAGATGAGAATACAGTTGGTCATTCCCGGGGAAACGGGTATCTGTTAAATCGACAGGTGGCGGTGGGACGTCAAAATGTCTTTGCCAGATGAGGACTTGTTTTGCTCCATACTTTCTTGTCGCTTCCCACCAGTCTAAACCTTGTAGTGTCCCATAATGGCGTTCATTCAAACGCCAGTCCTTCTGTATAGGGACATGTGATAAATTCATGGTATCGAGTACAAGCCGAAGCGTTTCAATGGCACGATTCAGATAGGAAGTAAAGCAAAGATCAAAGGTCACGCCGCGGGCTTTGAGAAGTTGGCCAGCCTGTTTTGCTTCTGCAATACCACGTGGGCTTAATTCAACATCTGTCCACCCAGTGAACCGTTTCTCTTTATTCCAAATACTTTTTCCGTGTCGAAGGATTGTTAGAGTTGCCATGAGTTTGAGGTCATAAAGTTCAGACTAAAAACCATCTTCAAGGAAACTGATTACTGAAAATTGTGCTGCTATGGGTCAGAATGGAGACAATCGGTTAAGAGGTTACTCTGGAAGGATAGGGGCTATTAGGGATTCGACCAGGGCTGACAGGGCTGTACTGGGAATATAACGCTAAACGAGGGGATGTCCAATTAATGCACAATGGGTTAAATTGGTGAATTCGATACTGTCTCACGATTTTATGCTACCAAAAGTGGTTCTGCTCATCTCGAGTTCATGCGGAAACATTTGTTATCTGGGTTGAGGCGTGTGAGTTCATTACTTATTTTCTCCTATTTTGAGAGGCAAATTGAAGTGCCGAGAAAAAAACCAAATTGACTCATTGAATTATTTATACGTAAACATTAGATTGTTTGTGATAGATTAGGGTACCATTTTTCTTGGTCTCCGACAACAAAATGTAAGGGGACTAGGTCCTAATCAATACCCATGAAAATAATTTAAACGGCGGCAAAAATATTGTTTGAAGTGCCTACTTTATTCTATCCATCCTCACCGTATTTTCTTCTCCTCTTCATTGGTGAAGATGTTTTTTCGTAAGAGTCTCCATATCAATAAAAGCATAAGATCTTTGCTGGCCAATATCGGGCTTTCTGAGTTTCAGGATTTCCGTAATTATTCGGCTGGGCAGCTCGTGTCCTGTCCTTCCAAATACCCTGTATGAACTCTTTTTCTTGACGTTGGTGGACACCGAAGAAAGTATCTCCTTAAGCAAGCATGAGCCCAATCCCTCCATGTGGTACTTAAACCTAAAAGCGGCCGTTGAGCGCGAAAACGCTGTGCAAGCAATTGATGTGCATAGGGAATGGAAGAATGGCGTGGTCACCTTGTGGGTGATGAGTCAATTTTCACATTTACAAGGGGTTGTATAGACTTTCGTGATCC
>CBDUWS010000148.1:0-5153 GCA_965370985.1 uncultured bacterium | reverse complement strand
GTGGAGATGTTTGTGGATATCTCCACCGGCTATGCGTTGTTAAATCTTGTTGGCGCACTGGCTGTTGCGAAATACCTGGAACAAAAAGGGTTGCCATAAGTATGGAAGTTCTGTCCGTGATATTTATTCTTGCCGGGTTGTTTTTCTTGATTGTGGCGGCCATTGGCGTCATCCGGCTTCCAGACGTGTTCACACGTTCCCATGCCGTCTCGTTGACCGATTCGTTAGGAGCATTTTTTATGTTAACGGGCCTGGCAATCTATGAAGGGCTGAGCATGAATGTCTTAAAAATCCTTGCGGTGTTGGCATTACTGTATCTCCAAAATCCTGTCATTGCCCATGCCACTTTACGCGCTGCCATTCGAGCTGGCTTGAAGCCCTGGGAGCGGAAGATCTCATGACCTTTGCCTATGAAATCCCGCTGTTAATTCTTCTCCTGATAACTGCAGCCGGGGCCATTTTCGTGAAAGATTTACTGAGTGCGATTTTGCTGTTGGGATGTTATAGCTTTTTTCTTTCGCTTGTCTGGGCCTGGATGGGGGCAGTAGATGTGGCGTTTGTCGAGGCAGTAGTTGGGGCAGGGTTAGCAACGGTCCTGTTTTTACTCACGCTCTTTGGCACCCAGCCGAAAGACGGCCGGCTTCGGCGCCCCCCTCCTCCGGTCGCTGCATTGATTGCGCTTCCACTTCTCGGTGTCTTGTTATTATATGCAGCGAAGGATCTTCCGGCGTTCGGGGATCCGGCTTCCCCAGCAAGTGTCCGCGTTTCTCCGGCCTATCTCAAGCAGAGCTATCAAGATACACAGACGCCTAATGTCGTCACGTCCGTTCTCATGGATTATCGTTCGCTGGATACGATGGTCGAGACCGTCGTGATTTTTACGGCAGGGATCGCCTGCGCATTATTGTTGAGGAGAAAGACCTCATGATTCGGCCACATGACAGTATCATTGTTCAATCGTTGGGTCGCTTTCTCATCCCTGTGATCCAAATTTTTGGATTGTACGTGTTGTTTTTTGGCCAATATGGTCCTGGCGGAGGATTTGTGGGTGGTGTGATTCTTGGTACCAGTATGATCTTGTCTATTCTAATTTTTGGCCATGAAGCCTCACGGAGCCAGTTAGCCAAGAAGGTGTTACATGGCGATGGGGTCGGCATGCTGATCTTTGCCGGTGTGGGAGGCCTGTGTTTGATCGGAGGCGGGGAGTTTCTCAATTATGCCAATTTGGAAATTCCCGGTCTTGAGGTTTCCGCTCGACGTTCGTTAGGCATCGTTCTGACCCAGATCGGTGTGGCGATTGACGTTGCCGTGACAGTCATTTCCATTGTCTTTAGTTTATCAGCGCAAGAGATTATTGAGGATTCATTGAATGGTTGATGCCTTTGCCGCGGTCTTCCAACGCCCAAATTTTCTGACCTTTGTCATTATTTTTCTTTGGGGGTTTTATATCATGGTCACGAGGTACAACCTCGTGAAAAAGCTGGTGGGCATGTATCTGGTTCAGACGAGTGTAATCTTTTTCCTGGTGTCGATCAGTGCCAAGAAAGGTGCGACGGTTCCCATCTTGCTTTCGGCCACAGCCCCTGTTCAGGCCATAGACTACACCAATCCCTTACCGCATGTGTTGACCTTAACAGCCATTGTGGTTGGCGTGGCCACTCTGGGTGTCGCGCTCGCCTTATGTTCGGCTATTTATCGGACCTATGGCAGCCTTGATGAAGAAGAGATTCTGAAGAAGTTGGAATGAGCCGACACTTACCAGCCCTTCTCTTCCTTGTTCCCCTGTTTGCGGCCATTTCGATGCCCATAGTCTGTTTGAGGCATAGAGCATGGAGTCGTTCGATTGCCTTAAGCGTCCTTTCTATCATGGTTGTATTCTCCGTGATGAATCTCAGCAATATCTTTCAACATGGCGAGGTGCGCTATGCTTTTAGCGGCTGGGCTCCGCCGCTAGGGATTGAATGGGTTGCGGATGGGTTGGCCAGTGTGATGTTAGTTGCATTGAGCCTTTTAGGTTTGGCGACATTGATATTCGCGGGGCCAACATCTCCAAAAGATCTTGGAGGACGTATTGTTCATTTTTACACGCTCATTCTGCTGCTGATTTCGGCGCTCACGGGAATTGTGTTTGCTGGCGACCTTTTTAATCTGTTTGTTTTTCTGGAAGTCGCAGCGTTAGCCAGTTATGCCCTCGTCGGTATGGCTGGTGGGCGAGCCTTGGTGGCGGCATTTCGTTATCTTATCTTGGGAACCTTAGGAGCATCTCTGTATTTATTAGGGGTGAGTTACTTCTACGCCGCTACCGGGACGCTGAATATGGCAGACATGGCCCAACAACTTCCCCACTTGATGGCCTCCAAAGCGGTTGTGGGAGGCCTTCTTTTCATGTTTATCGGATTGGGAATTAAGATGGCCTTGGTGCCATTTCATGCCTGGCTCCCGGATGCCTATACCCATGCTCCGGATTCCGTTTCTCCAATTCTGGCGGCACTGGTAACGAAGGTGGCCCTCTTGGGATGGGTTCGAATTATCTTTTGGGTGCTTGGGGCAAAAGTTGTGGTGGATGACACACCTGTGCTGTTACTCGTGGGAGTGCTGGGGGCGCTAGCAGCTGTCATTGGTGCCGTGCTCGCGTTGACACAACATGATTTAAAACGGATGTTCGCCTATGGAGGTATTTCGCATATCGGCATCATTCTCATCGGAGTGAGTCAAGGAAATCAAACGGGGTTTGTGGGCGGAGTGTTTTACTTATTGAATGATGCGGTGATGCAGGCGGCCTTGTTTTTCATCGCGGGAGCGGCAATCAGTCTATACGGCGTTCATTCCTTAGAAGATATGGGGCGAATCGGAAAACAGTCTCCCTGGTTGGTTTCGGCCCTTGTCATAGTGGCTATGGGGATGATTGGGCTTCCACCAACGGGTGGATTTTTTGGTAAATGGTACATCATTTTAGGAGCACTCGAAGCCAATAATTATGTGGCTGTGGGAGCCGTGTTGCTTTCGACGATGCTGACGCTGGCCTATTTTGTCAGAATATTTGAACGGGTCTTTCGCCATACTCCAACGGCGTCTGAGGCTCGGTTGGTTGAAATACCCATCCAGATAAAATTGAGTTTAGGTTTCACGTCGGTGGCAATCATGGCCTTAGGCCTATGGAGCGATCCCATTATGGGATCATTGATTCGTGAAGCGTTACCGCCAGGTCTTTGAATGAAATGATGTCCATTTTTGTTCTGATTCCTCTTTGCCCTCTCATCGCAGCGGTCGTATTGGCGCTTGGTGGACGGCGATGGAAGGATGAGGGTCACCGAATTGGAATTCCTGCCATAGGCCTTTCTTTCGGCCTGTCCCTCTTCGCGTTTTTCGAAGTAGTGACAAACGGACCGATTTCGGTGCCACTGTACCGATTGTTTCAGGCCGGCTCCCTGGTCGTTGACCTCAATTTGTACATTGATCAGCTCACGGTTCTTCTCCTGCTCTTAGTGACCGGGGTGAGTAGTGTTGTGCACGTCTTTTCCTCGCGATACATGATTAGTGACCCTCGATACAATCGATTCTTTGCGGTGATCGCGCTGTTTACCTTTTCGATGTTGATGTTAGTGATGAGCGGGAACCTGCTGATGCTCTATGTCTTTTGGGAAGTGATGGGGCTATGCTCATACTTGTTGATTTCTCATTGGGCTCAACGCAAACCGGCGATCCAAGCTGCCACGAAAGCATTTATCATCAACGCGATTGCTGATGTGGGATTGGGATTTGGAATTATCTTGACCTTTGCGACGTTTGGCACGCTAGATATTCAGACCATCCTGTCTCAGGCCGAAGGCCTGCAGGATCACACCATCAATATGCTCGGATGGATGGGAATGGATTTCCATATCCATCCGATCACGATTATCCCGTTCTTTTTGTTTGTGGGGGCAATGGGGAAATCTGCGCAACTGCCCTTTCATGTATGGCTCCCGTTTGCGATGGAAGCCCCGACTCCTGTCTCTGCTTTGATTCATGCCGCGACGATGGTGAATGCAGGCCCGTTTTTATTGGTTCGCCTGAGTCCATTAATCATATTATCGCCGGAGGCGATGACCTTTATCGCGATCGTTGGAGGGACAACTGCCTTGTTTGCCGCAATGGTAGCGATGGTCCAGTCGGATATCAAAAAGAATCTGGCGTATTCCACGATTAGCCAGATTGGGTTCATGATTATGTCTTGCGGAATTGGGGCCTTTGTTGCCGCCATATTTCACTTACTTGCCCATGGATTTCTGAAAGCCTTTTTATTTTTGTCCACTGGGAATGCGTTACAAGCGGTGCACACCAATCCTCATCAAGCAAATCCTCATCCTAACAATTCAAACCCAAAAAACTCACTGTATGTGGGGGCCTTGGTGCTAGCCTGCTTGCCCCCCTTTGTCATTTTTTCCGGGCCGTACGAAGGGGTATGGGTCGCCAACGGATTTGGGTCAGCTAGGATAGTATTCTGGGTTATTGGCCTGGCTACGGTCTTTTTTACAGCAATCTATCTTTTTCGGGGAATCATGCTTCTCTTTCAACATGGGCCAACGATTCCCAATGTTGGAAAAGGCGGTTCTTTCACGATCCACCCCCGGTTATTTTCTCCAACTCATTACATCCCTTTGGTTCTAGTTGGCGGGGTGATGGCCTATCTGCTCATAATCATTTGGACATGGTTTGTTGAATTTCTCACACCTGCCTTGCGTATATCCTCGTCATTGGGAGCAGAAGTGACAGCTACTAGCGCAAGTTCATGGTGGATCCTGGTACCTGTCGGCGTGGCGGTTTGCGGATGGGCATATGCGGTGTCTCGACAGACGACCACTCCTCAGGTGCTCGCGGAAGAGGCTGACTGGAAAAAGGCCTTGTATGTTGTCTTTCTCCACAAGGGATATTTTGACGAATGTTACGAAGTCTATTTCGTGCAGCCCACGCTTCGCTTCGCCAATTGGCTGTGGCGGATTGTGGATATTCGCGGGTTTGACCGAGCTGTTCACTCGGTCGCCTCCTCTTCGATTGTGTTGGCTAACTGGTTATGGCGAGTGATCGATATTAAAGGCATTGATCGAGTCGTCGTCGGTCTTGGAGGATCTAGTGTGGGATTTGGACGCTGGTTGTGGCGAGTGGTCGATGTT